>JAOZTW010000819.1 GCA_029938985.1 Bacteroidales bacterium
ACTACAACTATCTAATAATCTGGTAAATATGAAGGCAAAAACTTTAGTTTTTAATTAGTGAATTATTTATTTTTATATGCTCTATTTCATTTAAATTGATAAAAGTTTTACTATTGTTTGTTTCCTGACTATTGTTTGTGTCCAGTTTTGAATACTCCGAATTTTGACTAACAAATTCTGGCACAATGTCTTTCATTAGAGTTACAATTTCAAAATTATCGTTTCTACTAAGTATTTTTATCATATTATCTATTTTAGTAGCAATTTTGTTGTAATCGTATTTTCTAACTTTGGCAATCATTATTTTTGAATGATGTGTAGCTATTGTATTTTCTGTATCATTTAATAATTCCTCATAAAGTTTTTCTCCTGGACGCAAACCCGTATAATTTATTTCAATATCTTTCCCAAGTTCTAAATCGTACAACTTAATCATTTTTTTAGCAAGGTCAGCAATTTTCACAGATTCTCCCATATCAAAGATAAAAATCTCTCCGCCTTTACCAAAAGCACTAGCTTCCAAAACTAATTGACAAGCCTCTGGAATTGTCATAAAATAACGAGTAATATCTGGATGTGTAACAGTTACAGATGTTCCGTTTTCAATTTGTTTTTTAAACCTTGGTATAACCGAACCATTTGAACCTAAAACATTACCAAAACGAGTTGTAATAAATTTTGTATCACATACTTGGTTTAATGATTGTGTATAAATTTCTGCAATTCGTTTTGAAGCCCCCATTACATTTGTTGGTTTCACGGCTTTATCAGTAGAAATCATTACAAATTTCTCAACTCCAAATTCAACAGATGTGTCTGCAATAATTTTTGTTCCATTAACATTTGTACTAACAGCCTCCGATGGGTTGTTCTCCATCATTGGAACATGTTTATAAGCTGCTGCATGATAAACAATTGAAGGCTTGTAAGTCTGAAAAACTTTTTCTACACGAGTTTTATTTCTCACGTCACCAATTACTATTTCAAATCTACTAAAATTGTATTTTTCAGTAAGTTCTAATTCTATTTCATACAATGGCGATTCTGCTTGGTCGAAAACAATTATTTTTTTAGGATTAAATTTTAATAATTGTCTAACTATTTCACTACCAATGGAACCTGCCGCTCCTGTTACAAGAACTGTTTTTTCAAAAATCGTTTTTTCTATTTTTTTCTTATCCAATTCAATTGTCGCACGTTCGAGCAAATCATTAATATTAAGCTTTTTAATTTGTTTAAAACTTAATCGTCCATCAATCCAATCTTTTACTTGCGGAACAGTTAAGATTTTAACATTTTTTTCGATGCAAATATTAATTATTCTTTGTTTTTCTTTTTTATTATTACTCTTGTGTGCTAACAACAAATGACTTACTGCGTATTTGTCAATAACTTTTATTAAATTTTCAGACTTATAAATATTTACTCCATCAATCTTTTTCCCATTTATTTTATTATCTATAAATGCAACTACATTGTAGTTTGTTGTTTCGTCTTGATTTAAAGTGTTTTTGGTTATAAAACCAAGTTCTCCTGCACCATAAATAATTACATTTTTATTTGGATCTTGTTTATTTGTATTTTCAAAATATAAAGTTTTTATTAATAATCTTGACGCAACTAATAGAAACAATGAAAGCAAAAAATCAATTAATATAATTGATGTAGGCATAAAATTAAGTCCTGTTTTAAAATAACTTATAAAATTCATTATAACAAACATAAGACTTCCAATACCAATTGTCAAAAAAAATCTTATAGCATCTTTTATACTTGTATATCTAACAATTCCTGCATAAGTTCTACTTATTAAGAAAGCCGACAACCTTACAAGTAGCACTATTGGAATTACATATAGGAATGTATTTGAATATTCAACAGGTATAGAAAAATTAAACCTTATAAAATAAGCAATAAAAATAGAAGATAAAATTACAAATAAATCTATTAGTAATATTACCCATCTTGGTATATGTTTTTTTAATAAATTGAAAAAATCCACAAAGTTTTAGCCTAAAAAATTAAACATTTTATGAAACAAAAGTATATTTATTAATATTAATATTCAACAACAAATGTGAAAATGAGTAACTAAAATGTGAATTTATGTTAAAAGAATAGATAGTGCCGTAATCATCAATTAGGAATTAAGAATTAGGAATTAGAAATTAGGAACTGGTTTACACTTTAAAATTCAATTATTTATAGAAATTTTATTAGAAATATAACTTTTTACAATACATTAGTATAATACTGAAAAAAAGTATTGTAAGAAGTAAGAATTAGTAAGGCATATTAAAATAAATAATTAACCAATTTAAGCGATGTTATTTTTATTTT
>JAOZTW010000203.1 GCA_029938985.1 Bacteroidales bacterium
AGCATTTTAATATTTCAAAAGTAACGAAGAAATTGATACTCGTGAAAAACGCCATTATTTTAAATATTTCTTAAAGCAAAACCTGCTAAATTTTTAAGAGGCAATATTTTGTCAACAGCTCCTTTTTTTATAGCTACTTTTGGCATTCCAAAAACGACACAACTTTTCTCATCTTGTGCTACAGTTTTTGCACCAGCTTGTTTCATTTCCAAAAGTCCTTTTGCTCCATCAGCTCCCATTCCTGTCATAATTATACCAAGAGCATTTGCTCCAGCATATTTTGCGACCGAACGAAAGAGTACATCAACAGCCGGTTTATGACGGTTAACTAATGGACCATCAAGTACTTCTACAAAATACCTTTGTCCTGTTCTTTTAAGAATCATGTGTTTATTACCAGGTGCTATAAAAGCTGTTCCTCGTTCTACATAATCTCTATTCTCGGCTTCTTTTACTCTAATTCTACAAAGTTGATTTAAACGATTTGCAAACGAAAGCGTAAATTTTTCGGGCATGTGTTGAACAATAACAATTCCAGGAGCATTTAATGGCATTTCCATTAAAAAAGTTTTAATTGCTTCAGTCCCTCCAGTTGAAGCACCTATTGCAATAATTTTATTTGTGGTACTTGTTGTTTTATATGATATTGCTTCTGGCATTATTACATCTGCCGAATATTTTTTGTTAACTGGTATTTGTGGAGTGTTTATAATACTACCTCTTTTTCGCTTAACTCTTGCAAGCGAAGCAGCTTTTATTGTATTACAAAGTCTTATTCTTGACGCTTCAACTGCTTTTTTATCAGATAATAATGGTTTTTCTACAACCTCAATAGCTCCATATTCAAGTGCTTTGATTGTGGACATACTTCCTTTTTCCGAAAAACTCGAAATAATTACTATAGGAATAGGGTTTTGTGCCATTATTTTTTTCAAAAAAGTTAAACCATCCATTCGTGGCATTTGAAGGTCAAGTGTAATAACATCTGGTTTAAATTTTTGAATTTTTTTAGCAGCAAAATATGGGTCATTTGCTGTGGCTACAACTTCAATAAATGGGTCTGAATTAAATATATAGCTTAGTGCCTGACGAACAATCGCAGAATCATCTACTATTAAAACCTTTATTTTTCGTTTATAAGACATTTAATTTTTTAATTAAGAATTTTTAATTAATTTAATGCAGGAATTAAGCATATTTAAAATAATTGGCTAATAAATTAAGTTAAATTGTTTTTTTTAACTAAGTGAAAAGAACAAAATTAAATCGTTTAAATATTTGTTTAAAAATATCTTATCTAACTTTTTTTCAGAAACTTATGTAACACAACTCCTGTATTTGTGATAAAAATAATTTTCCTACCTAGTTGCCCCTTAACACTTTGACTAATTATTGGTATATTATTTTCTTTAAGTATTTCGTACGCAGTAATAACATTTCTGCGTCCAATATTATAATTTACTTTTTCTTGAATAATTACTTCCGCGCCGCCAAAAACTTTTGCTTGTAAATTATATTTTTTAGAGCCAAATTTTATCATTTTTTGAATTATTTTTTCAATTGCAATATTTCCATATTTTGGAGATGCCAACCCTTTACCGTTCCATAAAGGTAACATAAAGTGGTTCATCCCTCCAATTTTTAATGTAGCATCCCACAAACAAACTGCAACACACGAACCAAGTATAGTCTGAATCTGATATGGTTTGTTACTTACAAATATGGTTGAAGGATATAGATAGTGTTTTTTAAGTTCCATGTCTGTTTAAAAAGTTTCTATATCTTCAAAAAATATTTGATTATCATCTCCAGAAAAAGATTCTATATCTAAGTTTCCTTGATTAAGTTTCAAAATAAATTTACTACCTACTCCACTTGTAGTCGAAAATATTATCTCTGCTTCAATGAGTTCGGCAAAATAAAGCGAAATTGATAGTCCAAGTCCAGCACCTCGTTCCTCTGAATTAATAATATTTTTGGTTCTGTTAAATCGGTCAAATATTTGTTGTTTTTTCTCTTCTGATATTCCCTCACCTTTATCTTTTACAGAAATATTTACAATGTTATTTTCTATATAAATACAAATTTCTACACTTTTATTTAATTTACAATATTTTATAGCATTGTTCAAAAGATTTGAAATTATTAATGATATTTTTTCGTGGTCGCTTACTACAAGATATTCGTTTTGCTCAATTTTATTACAAAAAATTATTTCTATTGATTTATCTTTTGCCGCATATTCGTATCTATCTTTTATTGTTTTTATGGTCTCAATAATGTTTATTTTTGAGAACATTGGTTCTGACTCTCCTGCTTCAATCTCGGCTGCAGCAAAAATGTTTTTCAATTGAAAATCTAAAAAAGATGCTTCATTGTAAATATATGAAGACATTTTTTTTATAGCATCAAAATCTTCTGGTCCTGCATCTATAATATTTTGCGACAAACCAATTATTGCAGTAAAAGGATTAATAATTTCGTTAGCAATATTTGACAAAAAATGAGTTTTTAGTTTTTCAGATTCTGCAAGTTTTACATTAACATCTTTCAAATCTTTATTTACTTTAATTAATTCTTTTAAAGTGTTTTGATATTCTGAAAATCTTTTTTGGAGTTCTTCTATTAATACCTCATTTGTTATGTTTTCGCTCATTTTTTTTGAAATATTGTTGTTTGTATTTGACGTAAATCAAAATTATATCCAGATAACGATTCTGAATGTCCAAGAAAAAGCAACCCACCTCTTTTTAATCTATCTAATAGTTTAGAAACTACGGCTTTTTGTGTTTTTCTGTCAAAGTAAATAAGTACATTTCTACAAAATATTATATCAAAATCGTAGGGTACATTATAAGCATTATCCATAAAATTAAGTCTCTGAAAACGAGCTTTTTTACGTAACTCTGGTGCTACTCTTACATTTTCATTCATTTTGTTTTTACTTCTAAGAAAATATCTTTTCTTCAATTGTAGCGGAATATTTTCAATTGCTTTGTTTGGATATATTGCCAAATTTGCTTTTTCCAAAATTCTTGTAGAAATATCTGTTCCAAGAATACTAAAATTGAAATTTTGTTTCAAAATATTTGCTTCGCTCATAACAATTGCAAGCGTATAAACCTCTTCTCCACTTGAGCAACCCGAACTCCATATTTTGAGATGACGATTGTCTTGAATCTGCGGCAAAAGATTTTGTGAAATATAATCAAAATGAGAAGATTCTCTAAAAAAATCAGTTTTATTAGTAGAAACAACATCTATCATGTGAATTATTTCACTTTTACCAGCTGGACTAAACAAAAATTTAACATATTTAGAAAAATCATCTATCTGCAAAGCTTTAAGTCGTTTATGTAAACGACTTTGAAGCATTATCTTTTTTGAATCTTTTATTTGTATCCCAAAATTGGTATAAATAAATTGACTAAGTTTGTCAAAATCACTTTTATTCAGAGATTTCTGATAAACTTTATGTGGATCAAACAATTTACTCATTTTTTTATTTTTTATTTTTATTACGAATTTAATAGTTTCTTTATAGCTCTAATTAATTTCTCTGGTACAAATGGTTTTATTACCCAACCAGTTGCTCCAGCTTTTTTGGCTTCTAATTTTTTATGTTGTTGGGCTTCTGTTGTTAAAAATAAAATTGGAATTTTTTTATAAACCTCAATTTGTCTAACCCTGCGAACTAATTCTAAACCATCCATTTTCGGCATATATAAATCTGTAATCATCAAGTCAATATTTCTGCCATCTAAATATTCAAGGGCTTTCTCTCCGTTTGTTGCCGAAAATACTGTGTATCCGTGTTTATCTAAAGAAAAACTTAATACCTCAAGTATTGTTTTAGAATCCTCAACTATAAGTATTGATTTTTGCATATTATTTAGTTTTTTTAACCACCTATTAATCAATGAATAATAAGTGTGATTAGCATAATAATTCTTGTTGAAATTATTTTTTACTTGATATTTCTGGTGAAAAATTTAATAAAAGTACGTATAAAATTTAATATGGACAACCTTTGTACCAAAAAAGTTGTATTTTTTAAAAAAATTAAAAATACTGATTTACAATGGTAAGTAGGTAATCATATATAAACTACACTTTTCTATAGGCTATTTTTGTATTAGGCAAGGCGTAAAATAATTGTATGCTTATATGATAATCTTTTACAACAAAGCATAATGTTAAAATTGACCTTAAAAAGTGATGTTTATATATGGTTAACGACTTCGTTAAAAAGAAAAAATAACTAACTTCAATCTATTTGTTTATTTTGTTCTTTTAAAAATTTTAAAAAATATCATTAAATAGTTCGCTATTTGCAAATTTGTTAAAATTCTAAAAGAACAAAAAAATGATGTATCCTATAGTTAAGTACCCATACAAAAGTTTGGCATTTTTCATAAATGCAAATTACAGCGTTATTTTTAATTATTTTAAAATCCTCATTTACAATAGTAAACTGCGGTATTTAAAAAATAAAAATGCCTTATACTTTACACTTATGAAAAACGCCAAAAGTTTTTACACATTTGTATTTCTTTAATAAATTGGTATATAGTTATTTAATTGTATCATTGAACCTTTGAATAATTGTATCATTCCTTACTTAATTATTTCATTTTCACTAAAAATTAAAATCATCATTTTCTCGTTTAAAGTATTTTTTTGCAATCAAAGCAAGCATAGCTCCTATTTTTTTTACTGCTTGTTCTGTTTGTATTGTTATTTCTTTTTTTTGAAGTTTTATTAACAACACTCCATACATTGCCTCCAAGCATATTTCAACAATTGTTTTATCTTTATTATTTGATTTTAACTGATATTCAACAATATAAGGAACAGTAGATTCATATACCTTTCTGTAATCAGTATGAAACGATGATTGAAGCAAAAAAAGATGTAAATCGTTGAGATCAAAAATAATATTTTTTAGAGCTTGAAAATGCCCTTTCTCTGTTACTTCTTCCAGCTTCATTGTTTCAATTATACCTTCATACCAATTATACATCTCTTTTTTTTCTACTTCTGATAATTGAAACGATGATATAATATTGGTTTCTATTAAGTTTATATCAAATTTATATGCTCTAATAATATCTTCTATTTGCCACATATACAACAAATATTCAATTATATTACTTTCTTTTTTTTGTCTTGATATAATCATAGGTAATAATCTTTTGTTAATTTTTTGTAATCTTCGGTGTAAAAATGTCGTTCTTTTTCTATTGTTAAAATGTTCTTTATTACTTTTGTTTTATTTTTTGAAAACTCTAAAAGAACTCTTTTTGCTTTTTTATCAAAATTTGGTTTTACTTCTGTTTTTTTTATTAGATACAAATGTTCTTTAAAACAGAGTTGTTTTATTTTTTCATAATTATCAATTGGCAAAATTAATGAAAATTTTCCTTTTTCAGAAATTATTTTTGATACTCCAGTAATTAATTCATCAAATACCAATGTATCAGTGTGTCTTGCTTTTTTTCTTTCAATATTTTTTGGTTTTAACGAGTTCTCAAAAAAAGGCGGATTACAAACTATCAAATCAAATTTTGATTTAATAGTTTTATAATATAGAAGAAAATCAATTTCTTCTATAATTATTCTATCTCTCCATTTACAAATACTAATATTTTCTTTTGCTTGATTATAAGCATTACTATCTATTTCAATAGCAGTTATTTCAGAAAAACTTTTTTGAGCAAGCATTATTGCAATTAGCCCTGTTCCTGTTCCAATATCCAATATTGTTTTTGCATTATTGCAATCAGTCCAAGCACCAAGCAAAACTCCATCTGTTCCAACTTTCATAGCTGTTTTATCATGCCAAATGGTAAATTGTTTAAATCTAAAATTTTTGCTCATGTTCAAACAGGCTTGTTTATAAAATATAACTCCAAGCTCCAGCTTGGAGAATCAGCAAATAAGCTACGAATCAAGTATTTTGTTGAATAAGAATGCTACTTCTTTGTTTCTCCAAGCTGGTGTTTGCAGTGGAAAGACTTAAGTACAAAAAGCTCTGATTTGTGTGTAACAACCTTTTGTTATAAAAAATTTCAAATTAAGAGTCATACTATTCAGACGTTTCCAGGTTTTTTGTTTTAAAACTATGATACAATTATTCAAAGATACAATGATATGATTATAAACCAGTAGATTAAAAAAATATAATTATGTGAAAACTTTTGTATGTGTACTTACAATCTTATTAAATTTTAAGGTGTAAACTAATTCCTAATTATTAATTTCTAATCCAAGTATCTTTGTCATAATAGCTTGCCGAACAAAAACCCCATTTTTTGCTTGTTGAAAATAGTATGCTTTTGGATTTTTATCAACATCAATAGTTATTTCATTAACTCTTGGTAGTGGGTGTAATACTTTCATATTATCACGTGTTCCTTCAAGCATATCATTTCTCAAAATATAAGCATCTTTTGTTTTTTCATATTCTATTGGGTCTGCAAAACGCTCTTTCTGTACACGTGTCATGTATATAATGTCTGCTTTAGAAATAATATCAGTAAATTCGGAATGTTCAAAATATTCAATATTCCTTTCGTCCAAAAACAGTTTATACTCATCAGGAATTTTTAGTTTTTCGTGAGATATAAAATTAAAAATTGGATTAAAATTAGACATGGCTTGCAAAAGAGAATGAACTGTTCGTCCATATTTTAAATCTCCAACCATAAAAACATTAAGATTTTCTAAAGTTCCTTGTGTTTTTCTTATTGAATACAAATCAAGTAATGTTTGCGTAGGATGCTGATTTGCACCATCGCCAGCATTAATCACAGGAACAGGTGACACCTCACTTGCATACCTTGTACTTCCCTCCAAAGGATGACGCATTACTATTAAGTCGCTATAATTTGCAACTGTTAATATTGTGTCTTTTAGACTTTCGCCTTTTTTTACACTTGATGATGAAGCATCGGTAAATCCAATAATTTTTCCTTCTAATTTGTTTATAGCACTTTCAAAACTAAGTCGTGTTCTTGTTGAAGGTTCAAAAAATAAGGTTGCAATTACCTTTCCATTTAACACAGATTGTACAGGATTTTTTTCGTATTGCTCTGCTAAATCCAGTATTTTAAAAATTTCGTCGGTCGAATAATCAGTAATCGACACTAAACTCTTGTTTTTCATTTGGTATTAGTTTTTGTTGATAATATATCTTTTTTTCTGTAAAAATAATTTCTATCACACCAAGCAGTATAAAATCGGTTAATATTTGCTCGGCTTGCTGCTTGGAAATTTGTGCAAGTTTACAAAATTTTATGAAAGTAATAAAATTATTTTCTTTTAAATATGATAATAAAAATTCTTCTTTGCGTGTATAGTTGATTTTTATTGGTTTTCTGTTATTTTCTTTTTTCCAAACTTTAAGTTGGACATTATTTGCGACTATATTTTGGTCGTGTACACGCCTATATCCAATCCATTGTTTTTTAATATTTTGGGATAGATGTGGTTTTATTTTACTTTCAGGAATATAAATTTCCAAAATTGTTTTTTTTCCAAAAGCCCATCTTCTTACATCAAAACTTACTTTTGGTTTACTATAAAGATTGGCTGCGGCTTGTGCCATATAATATTCCTCATCACTTTTTATGCCAGCAATAACTCCATTATCTTTTACTCCAATAAGTAGTCTTCCTCCATTGGTGTTTGCAAAAGCAACCATTGATTTTGCGATTTTCCGAGAATCAGATATCTCAAATTTAAAATCTAAAGTTTGACTTTCGCCTTGACCTATCAATTTTTTAATATGCAACATAAGTTTAAAATTCACAAAAATAAACTTTTTTTTACTTAAAACAAAAATATAAGTATTTTTTGTTTTCTTATTTTATAACTCTCAAAAAACTCCAACTATTTTTGTTATTAAAACACTAAGGAATGATACAATTATTCAATGGTGCAATGATACAATTATTCAATGGTGCAATGATACAATTATGTGAATATAAACCAGTAGATTAAAAAAATACAAATGTGTAAAAGCTTTTGTATGGGAACTTAATTTGGCGTTTTTCACAAGTATCAATTTCTTCGTTACTTTTGAAATATTAAAATGCTCATTTACAAAGGTAAACTTTAATTCTAATATTTCAAAAAAGCCTTGAACTTGACACTCGTGAAAAAAGCCAATTATCTTTAACTATTTTATTACATCAGCGATGCAAAATAACGATAGAATTAATTGATAATATGGATATTACACCCAAGCGGGGGGCTATAATCTGCAAATAAAAAGACATGATTTTTGTTGTAGCTCGTTGAGATGTGTTTACTCTAACTAAAGTTTTTGCCTTCATATTTACCAGATTATTAGATAGTTGTAGTTTTC
>JAOZTW010000820.1 GCA_029938985.1 Bacteroidales bacterium
TTATTAAACCTTATTACCTTATTATCAGCAAATAAAATAAGGTAATAAGGTTTGTTAACCATGTAAATATTTTTCTACAAAGGTTTTAAATAAAAAAATAAGGTTTTAAATAAAGAAAAGAGTCAACCGATAAATGAAAAATGCTAAAACATTTCATAAAATATGATTTATGATAAAATTAAATTTAAGATTAATAACCTTTAATATCAATTATTAAAATTTTTAACTATGAAGAAAACAATTAAATTAACAGTAATTTTAACAATTTTTTGTCTTAGCGTATTTGGACAAGGTATAGATTTTAGTGAACGTACGTGGGAAGAGAACCTACAGGAAGCTACAAATCAGAACAAATTAATTATGCTTGATGCTTATGCAAGTTGGTGTGGTCCGTGTAAAAGCATGGCTAAATATACTTTTGCAGATAAAGAAGTAGGAGAATATTATAACAAAAACTTTATTTGTGTTAAGATGGATATGGAAGACGGAATAGGACCTCAATTAAGTAGAAAATATGAATTAACTGCATATCCTACTATTTATTATATTAATGGAGAAGGTGAAAAAATTCATAAAAGTGTTGGATATTTGGGAACAGCTGAATTTATAAAAGAAGGAAAGAAAGCACAAAAGTTATTTAAACCCAATGAAGTAAATACGAATAAAGATGAATATGTTAGATTAAAAAACATACATTATGATTCATATTTGAATATTGAAACTGGAAAATTAGAAAGTAGTGTGATTAAAGATGAGTGGCACAGTGCAATGTGGACTATTGAACCTGTATCGGGAACTTCGTATTATAGATTTAAAAATCGTTGGAAAGGAACTTATTTGAATGTAGAATATGGGGCTTTAGTCTGTTCGGAAATTGAAACTGGTTGGCATAGTGCAATGTGGACAATAGAAGAAGCACAAGATGTTTCTGATGGGGCTTATGTAATAAAAAACAGATGGAAAGGAACATGTTTGTATATAGAAAACGGAAATCTTAAATGTGAGCATTTAAATGGATTTGACACAAATTCTATGTGGAAGCAAGAATCTATAAGAATAGAAGTAACGAACAAAAAAAAAAGATAGTTAGTAATTTGAACGAATGGCTTTCGTTGTCTTCAAATAATTAAATTATTAATAAAAATGTAAACCAAAAATGAAACATGCCAAATTCGGCTACCCACTTAAAGTTGGACAAAAAAATCCCTTTGCCAAAGTTTGGAACTTTGGCAAAGTTGTGGCTATCACGAATATGCTGCGAATTACAACTTTGTCAAAGTGAAAAAATTTGACAAAACAGAAATTTTATAATTATAAAAATCCAACATTACGTGGATAGCCCCAAATTATATCATTTTCACTAATCATATTTTGCAAGTTCTTTATCTCGCTTTTTTTCAATTCTTTTAGAAATAACAATCCCAATTTCGTAGAGAAAAAACAAAGGGAAAGCCACCAATATTTGACTAAAAATATCTGGTGGAGTGATAATTGCCGATAATGCAAGAACTATTATTATTGAGTGTCGTCTGTATTTTCTCAAAAATTTTGCAGTTACCAAACCAGCTTTACTTAATATGTATATTAATATTGGTAATTCAAATATTACTCCTCCTGCAAGAACAACAGATGTAATAATTCCGATATACGAAGTTAGATTTATCTGATTTTGAACATCTTTGCTAACAAAATATGTTGTAAAAAAGTTGACAGAAAGAGGTGTTACTACAAAATATCCAAAAAGAATACCAAGAATAAATAATAATGAACTCCAAAATACAGCTCCTCTTGTAACACTTTTTTCGGTAGATTTTAATGCTGGTTTTATAAATTTCCATATTTCCCAAAAAACATAAGGAAATGCCACAATTATACCTGCAACAAGCGACACCTTTATATGAGTCATAAACTGACCAGCCATTTTTATATTTATTATTACAAGTTTAGTGGAGTTTATACACAAAACGGTAGAATTAATAAGCTCGCCAAGTTGACACAATAGCCGATTTGTGATAAAATTAGGTTCTTCTGGTTTAAAAAGAATTTCGTCAAAAATTATGCCCTTAAAAACAAAAGCTACTAATGCAAAAACTATTATTGAAATAATAGCACGAATTAAATGCCACCTCAATTCTTCTAAGTGAGCTAAAAAGGGGATATCTTTTGACCTTTTTTTTGCTTTCGTCGTTTTTTTATTCGTATTTATTTCTTTTCTTTTCATGATAAAAAAAACTTATTCTAAATAAGTAGATAGTTGAATATAAATGTCATTTTTTGGCATTTTTTCATAAATGCAAATTACTGCGTTATTTTGATTATTTTAATATCCTCATTTA
>JAOZTW010000204.1 GCA_029938985.1 Bacteroidales bacterium
ATGTGTAAAAACAAAAATTGAATTAACATAAATTAACAAATAAGAAAAACGAACATAGAAAAACGATGGTAGTCGTTTTTTTTTTTTTTTTTCGGTACAGCCATTCATTGATAATTGAAAATTAAAAATTGAATATTGAATATTTTACACCGATTTTTTTGCAAAATTCTATTTATTTTTATTTTTTTTTTCACTTAACTCTTTTTGGATAACTATTTTTTTCAAAATCATTTGAATTCAATAAATATACTGTAGTAAACATTTACTGGCATACCTTCCTCTAAACCTGATTTAAATTTGGGTAGCATAGCAACTACTTTTACAGCTTCTAAATCCAATTTTTCATCTAAGCTTTTTACAACCGCAATATTTGCCACATTTCCAGTTTTAGTAACAACAAAACGAACATAAACTTTTCCCGTAACTCCCTTTTTTTTTGATATTTTAGGATATATTAGGTTCTTATTAATAAACGAATTTAAAGCATCATCACCACCAGGAAATTCGGGCATTTGTTCAGCTATCATATAAGTTTTTCCAAGTTCCTGTATTTTACTTTCTGTTTTCAAATATTTATTATTTTCATAGTATTGATGAAACTGAATTTTTCCATTACTTCGATAATTAGTAAATTTACCATGCTTATTTAATGGTATTAATCTTGTAGCCTCACCCTTAACAATTTTTTTTCCTTCTTTTATTTGTGAGACAATATATAATGAATCATTTTTCTTAGTGCAAATCCACTGTTCTGCTTCTTGTTTTAAATGTGTTATAAACAAGGTACTATCATTTGTAAAATGATATATTTGTGAATATTTATCTTCAACAAATCTTTTTTTATCTAAATAATAACAACTTTCAAATTTGAAAAAATCATCAGAAAATTTAATAATTTCAACTGCCTTATTATACTCGTTGTTAGTTACTGCAACCGAATTTTCGGAATAAATACTTGAAGGTTCAACAAAAATTGTGTCTTGAGCAAATACTCCAATTATATTAATTACAATAAAAATATTAATTAATAAATACTTCATTTTCAGATAGTTTGTTTTAAATAAATCGTCTTAACAAATTTAATGCTGTGTTAGTTGCAAATCTAATATTTATTTCTCTGTTGTCGCCAAATACATATTTTATTGCAAGCACTTTTTTGTTGTCAGCAACGGCAATCCATGTTGTACCAACAGGTTTTCCTTTTGTTGCACCGCCTGGTCCAGCAATTCCCGAAACGGCTATTGCATAATCTGTTTGAAACAATTTTAATGCTCCTAAAGCCATTTCCTCAACAGTTTGTTTACTCACAGCACCATAATTATCTAATGTCTCTTGTTTTACCCCCAAAATTTGATTTTTAACTTTATTGGAATAAGCTACAAGTCCACCATCAAAATAATCAGAACTATTTGGAACAGAAACTATTAATCGGGCAATATTTCCACCTGTGCAACTTTCTGCGGTAGTAACTTTTTTTCCTAATTCTCTCAATTTATCTCCAATTACTTCATGCAAAAACTGATCGTCTTCTCCAAAAATATATTTTCCAATAATATCTTTTAATTTTTTAATTTGATTATTTATTAATTGGATTCCAATTTGATTATCATCTGCAATATAAGAAAGTCTTAATCTAAGTCGTTCTGGTGCAGGTAAATAAGCAAGTTTCATTTTTGTAGGCAAGTCATTTTCCCAGTTCGCAATTTTTGAAGCAAGCATTGCTTCTGACACTCCATAAGTTTGAATTGTTTTATGAATAATATTAGAAAAAGTAAAATGCTTTTTAATCAATGGAATAACACTTTTTTGCACCATTTCAAATAATTCATGTGGTACACCTGGTAATGAAATCAAAATTGTTTTTTCCATTTCAAACCACATTCCTGCTGCTGTTCCATGCGAGTTACGAATAACTTTACAGTTCTCAGGTACTTCGGCTTGTTTAATATTTTGTTTGTTTAATATTAAATTTCTTTTTTCAATAAAATTTGTAACATCTGATAAAACTTCTTTGTTGGAAACAAGTTTTGAATTAAAATATTTAGCAAGAGTTTTTTTTGTAATATCATCGTTGGTAGGTCCAAGTCCACCAGTAAGTATTATTAAATCAGCATGTTTTTTTGAATTTTTTATACAAGATATAATTTCTTGCTCCTCATCTGAAATTGATATAATTTGTCTAATTTCAGTACCTATTTTTGTTAGTTCGTTGGCAAGCCATGCAGAGTTTGTATCAACTATCTGACCAATAAGAATTTCATTACCTATTGTTATTATGTCTGTTTTCATATTATTTAGTTATAAAATTTAATCAATTTCCTTTTTTTCCTTCTTTATTAGAATTATCTTTATGTTTTTTATTATTATTTTTGGTTAAAACAATGCTACCTGGCGAACAATTGTTTGGAAAAGTAGAAGACCAATCGCCTTGTATTGTTGCCGTTTTTCCTTTTTGAGAGTAAATTAAAGTACCTTTTTTGATACACCAACTCACATTAATATTTCCTGTTCCTTGTTCAATAATAGATATTTCTTCAAAGTCAAATTTACTATTTTTAATTTTCCCTTTCAAACTAATAACCCCAAATATTTTTTTATTATCCATTAACGCTATTTTGGAATAACCACTAATTTGGTTTTCTGTTTGATTCAAATTCATACTAAAATCATATTTTCGTTTCAAACCTCCTGCGTCTTGATACAGGTAACCGTTCCATTTGCCAGAAATATCTTGACAATTAGCGGTATAAAACAATAGTATAGCAAAAAATATAGATATGAAATTTTTCATTTTAAGGATTTTGAATTTTAATAACAAATTTTATTTGTTTGTCATTTTTATATGTTTGCATTATTTGAATAACTCCTTTACGATTGTTGTGAGTTTCAAAAGCAATTATGTTAGGATTTGTTAGATTTGCAATTCCTACTCCTAAAGTTGGTATTCCATCAATATATTCATCAACAGGAATTAGGTTGTAAATTACTTTATAATCAATGTTGACCCAATATGTATTTAAAAAACTGGTCATTGTAGTATGATTTTGATTTTCAGTAACATATTCAATTTCTGCTTCTGCCAATTTATCTGTTATGATTGGTGCATCTGGCGAACAAAGAATAAAATGTCTGTCTTCGTCGTATAAAAACACAAAATCAATATCAGACATATCCATTCCTTCTACATAAGTATAAATAGCTGAATTAGTGGCAGAATAGAATAAATAACCATCTGTTTGCGAGGTCATAACAATTGTATCTAATAAAATATCAGTATATCCTCTAACTATTTTCACATACTGCTCTGTTTTAACTTTTGTTTGTGAATCCGAAATTGAAAAAAAAAGTGTAACTAAACTATCCGCATCTAAACCATATACTACCTCTGGCATTTCTAATTTCAAATAAATATTTGTTTCGTGAACAAAACCATAAAATGTAGAATCTATAACAAAAATATTTGGTCGGCTATCAAGAACAAAGCTTTTTAAGTCTTCCTCGGATGTTACTTTAATTCTAAAAACAGCCGAATTTGTTGGTGAAATTTCAAGTATCGAATCTGGAGTTATTTCAACTACTGGTGGATCTGGAGCAATTCTATCTATACAGCTATAAATTAGCAATATAAAAAAGAATAACATTATATATTTTGTTTTCATTTTAATTTGTTTTAAAATTTATTTATAAAACAGTATTTTTTTATAGTTTCAGAATCTTCTCGGCTCACTAACTGCAACTTTAATTGCTGAAAATCAGCAAACTGACAAAAAACTAAAAAACTTCTAAAACATGTGGTAATTAAGGAGTAAAAAAATTGGTGTTTTAAAAAAAAAGATAGTTCCTTTTTTTGGCATTTTTTTATTTAAAAGGCAAAAAACTCTTTAAGGTTTTTCAAACTCTTAAAGGATTTTTTGAATTAAAATAAATCTTTAAAGAGTTGCATAGCAACCATTAAGAGTTTTATTTAATTTCGTATAAATTTTAAAACCTTATTTTTATCAAAAAAATGTCTTTTTTACAAAAAGTTTATAAATAATTGAGTTTTAAGCTGTAAACCAATTCTTAATTCCTAATTTTTAATTCCCAATTATCGTTTTAGTTTTATATTTTTCAATTTTTTGAAAATAGTAATTTTCGATAACATTTTGGTCATTTTATTTAAAACGTCAAAAACTAATATTAAGTATAATAGAAAAGTTGTGAGCCAAATAAATGCTGTATTAAACCAAAGAGTATCAATTTCTAAACCAAAAAGATTTTTAGAAGCAGCATAAAAATGAGCTCTACCATAAGGTGCTTCTGGAGATTTAAAAATTGGCAATGATTTACGTATCAGCTCATCGCCATCTTCTACTATTATCGACTCATTTGGTTTTATTCGCATCGCATATTCAATTGCTATATTATAATATTTGCTTTTAAAATCAGCAACTGCCTTATCACTACCATATTCTTCTACAATTTCTCTGTATTTTGCATCAAATTCATTTTGGAGCTTATTTTCAATTTTATTATAATATTTATTTATTTCACTTATATATTCCATCAAACTTTCAGACAGTTTGTTATCAAAAGTTTCATAAGAAATTTTATCATTTTCTGCAAAATCAATTTTAGATTCTACTTCTAATTTTGCTATTTCGTTTGAAAGTATTCTTAAATCTCTCTCAACTCTCGTTTTTGAATTTTCATTACCGATACTATCAGTACAAAATCTTATTTTATTTTCTAAATTATCATATAAGGAAGTGTACTTATAGTTAGCATCTTCAATCTTTTTTTCAATATCAAAAAAATGTTTTTCGTATTTATTTCGTTTAAATTGAGTAACCATTAGAGCCTCATAGCCCCATCTTGAAGTCATTAAATCGCCAATAATTGGTACAAATTTTTGAGAAGCAAAATTTTTGTTTAATTTATCAAAATTTACCACAGTTCCACTTAATAATATTTGAGGTACAAGTATTAAAGGAATTGTTATATAAATAGTTACAACAGAATTTAGCAATGAAGAAATATTAAGTCCAATAATGTTTGCAATACAAGAAATGGCAAAAAGAATAATCCAGTATTCAAAAGTCATTCCTCTAATTTCAAGAATCATATTACCCACAAGCACAAACGAAAGACTTTGAATAGCAGATAATAAGAATAAAAATATTATTTTTGAATTTAAGTATGCCCAGCGACTCAAATTTAGAAACGACTCCCGTTTTTGTATCAATCTATCTTTTATTATCTCCTCGGCACTAACAGTTAAGCCCATAAATAGTGAAACAATAATTGACATAAACAAATAAGCAGAAATATTTACATTTTCTGCAAAAATATATAAATCAGGATTTAAGTCATTTCCTTTTGAATATTTTGTAAAATATGCTAAAATTAATGCCAAAAATGGAGCTTCCAAAAGATTAATAAATAGGTATTGTTTATTCGTTAATTTAGAAAGTAAATTTCTTATACTAAATATTTTAAACTGTTTTAGTGCCGATGGTATTTTGAAAAAATTGCTTGGTAAAGGAATTTTTTCTTCTTGAGTTTCAAAAGCAAGAGTTGGAGCTATTTTTTCTTGATACATATCATACCATTCTCTTGGACTATTTTTTCTTGTTTTTGTTAGTTGACCATATTCGTTTACAGTCTTAGCACCAACCATATCAAGTACTTGTTCTGGATTTACATTTCCACAACTCGGACAATCTGCTTCGCTGGCATTTACTTGGTGATTTATTTGTTTGAAATATAAAATAGCCTCAATTGGATTACCAAAAAATACAGGAAATCCACCTTTGTCCATAACAATTATGCGGTCAAATAATTTGTAAATATCAGACGATGGTTGATGAATATTAACAAATAAGAGTTTTCCTTTTAAAGTTTGCTCTTTAAGTAGAGTCATAACTATTTCGGAATCCGAAGATGATAAACCCGATGTTGGTTCATCTACAAACATAACAGATGGCTCTCTTATAAGTTCTAAGGCTACATTTAATCGTTTTCTTTGTCCTCCGCTAATAAACTTATTTAAAGGTGTTCCAACTTTTAAGTCTTTTATTTCAAACAAACCAAGATCTTGCAATACTTTGTCAACCAAAACAATAATCTCTTCTTTTGAAAGGTCTTTAAAACAAAGACATGCACTATAATATAGGTTTTGAAAAACGGTAAGTTCTTCTATCATTAAATCGTCTTGAGGAATATATCCAATTACTCCTTCAAGTTTATCTTTATCGGTCTCTAAGTTGTAACCATTTATTTTAATACTCCCACTATTAAGTTTTAAATTACCAATCAACACACTGAATAGAGTTGATTTACCAACTCCACTTCCTCCCATTATTCCAATTAGATGCCCCGATTTTTCTTTAAAAGTAAATTTCTGAATACCATTTTGACTGTTTTTAAATTGAAATTTAATTGCATCTGCTTCAAAAATAATTTTTTCTTTACTTTCAGAATGTATAAATTTATTTATAATATCGGAATAATAAACTGAGGCAATATTTTGACTTCTAATAATTGAACCATTTCCAAAAATATACGAATGTTTTACTATGATTTTTTGGCTATTCAAATATAAAGGCATTTCTCCTTTATAAATAAGCACAATCGTATTTGTACTCTCTATGTGGAGCATTTGTAACAGTCCTTCAAGATTTTCATTATAAATATGTTTAAACTTTAAATCACTTTCAGGATTACTTATATTTTGATTCTTGTTATTATTTATAAGAAGTAGTTTATTTCTTTGTTTTATTTCATTAATATCGCCTGTTACAAAAGTTTTCAAATCTATATACTCAGCTTCTGGAATATTAAAAACATCTGCAACTGTGCTGATAAATTCAAGTTCCTGTGGAGTTATAATTTCATCTTCTGCAATAAACTCAAGTAAACGAAGCATTACAATAATTTTTTCATTTTGCTGTAATTCTTCATTAATACCAGAACAAATTGCCAAAACTTTCACTGAATTTAATGCCAAACCTTTTTTTCTGCTTTTTCGTTTTCTATGATGTTTGCCAAGAAATTTATCAAAAAGCATTAAATACTCTTCTACAAGTAACTGATTTAGATGTAAATTCAAATAAGAAGCTACAACTTTTCGTGCTTTGGGTGACAGTCCATTTTCGTCAACATTTGCAATAATTGCAAACAAACTCATTAATGCTTTTAGTATAGATTCATTCATTTTTTTGAAGTGTTATTTTTTTGTTATTCGTACAAAATAAATACCTTTTTTTGTGTTTGACAAATTTATTTTGAATAAGATTGTATTTTATTTTTTTTCACATTATTTAATTTTTTTTAATATAAAAAAAAACACAAGATAAGTATCTGTTTTACTACATTTTATATGGTTTAGTTTTCTTTAGTTTAACTCAAAAAAAAATATTTCAAAAAAAAATGTTGAAAACTTATTAATAAATATTTTTTTTGTTTTATTTTGTAGAATAATTTTTAAAAGATACAAAATATGAAAAAAATTTCAGTAATATTATTAGCAATTGTTATGGTGGGTATGTTATCATGCTCCAAAGAAGGTCCAATGGGACCGCAAGGAGAAACAGGACGTAACGGCAACAATGGAGCAAATGGTGCAGATGGAGAAGATGGTGCAGATGGAGAAGATGGTGCAATTCCAAAAGTTTATTTTTTTGATGTTGAATTAAATAAATTTAGCTACGAAAGTTATAATGAAGCATGGAACACTTATGCTTTTATCAATAATGTTGTTATTCAAGAGGCAGATCTTGTAGTTGGATTTGTAAAACTTAGTTCTGATGGAAATGGAGACAATTACTGGCAATCAATGCCATACAATGAATTTATTGATAATTCAAGTTTTTATATTCAACATTCTTTTGGAATAATGGATATAGATGATGATTCGGGAAATGATTATTATCTCGCTGGCGATATAATGTTCTCTCTCCGAGCATCAGATGGACTTTCTCCATACAACGATATGAATTCAACTGCACTTATTCAATACGATATTTATATTGTTAAAGGTATTGAAGGCAAAAAAGCAAAACTTCCCGCAGGAATAAATCCTAACAACCACAAACAAGTAAAAGAGTATTTTTCAAATGAAATACAATAGAAATACGGTTGAAATTCAGTTGAAATACAGTTGAAATTCAATCGTTTTTCCATTGTATTTTAACCGAGTTTGTTAGAGTTGCAATAACACAAATATTATTATTTTCCACAGTATAGCTATTATTTTAAAATAGTTTTTTTATAAACATAAAAATTTATTTCTTTGAATAATTAATTAAAGTTTTTGCCTTCATATTTGCCAGATTATTAGATAGTTGTAGTTTTCTATTGAAAACACAACACCCAGATAATCA
>JAOZTW010000821.1 GCA_029938985.1 Bacteroidales bacterium
TAAGTGAAAAATTAAATTTTTTTAATTAAAAAAAAACATTAATTTTGGAGTTTTAAAAAATAATTTGAGGAAAAAATTAGTAAAACGATATGAAATGCAATAATATTATACTGTAAAACTTTGTTTTTTTAACAAAATAATTTATAAAGAATTGAAATTTAATGAGTAAACTAATTCCTAATTAATAATTTGTATATTGCCGATTACAGCTTTATGGTTTATCTGTTGTAATAAATTTTAAGCATACATTGGGCGTTAGCCACAAATTATTCAAAACCCAAAATAAATGAGTATAACAATAGCAATTAGTAATCATAAGGGAGGTGTTGGAAAAACCACCACCTGTGTAAATCTTGGTGCAGGGTTGGCTTTATTAGATAAAAAAATTCTTCTAATAGATTTAGATCCACAGGCTAACCTAACACAAAGTTATGGGATTTCAAAGCCAGACTCGTCAATATATGAAGCATTAAAAGGAGAACAAGAAGCAGTTGTGTTAAATTTGAATAATAATTTAGATTTAATACCTTCAACATTAGACCTTGCAGGAGCCGAAATGGAACTAAACTCAGAAGCAGGTAGAGAATATATATTAGACGAAATTATTAGTCCAATAAAAGACCAGTACGATTATGTACTTATAGATTGTCCTCCGTCTTTGGGTTTACTCACAATCAATGCGTTTACTGCTGCCGATGAAGTAATAATTCCTATTCAAGCACATTTTTTGGCAATAAAAGGACTCACAAAAATAATTGAGGTTATAAATAAAGTTAAAAAACGTTTAAATAAAAAATTAATAATAACCGGAGTAGTTGTAACTCTGTTTGATAAAAGAAAAATTTTACATAGAGATGTCGTTGAAACCATTGTTACTTATTTTCAGGATAAGGTTTACAATACAAGAATTAGACAAAATGTTGCTTTGGCAGAAGCTCCAACACAAGGAGTAGATATATTCAGATATCAAATAAAATCAAATGGTGCCGAAGATTACAAAAATTTAAGCACTGAATTTTTACAAAAAAGAAAATGAAAAAATGAAATTTAGTTGAAATTCAATGGAAGTTCAGTTGAATTTCATTTAAAAATTTCATTTAAAAAAAAGTTATGGCAAAAAAAAATTTTAAGAAAGGATTAAATCTCTTGATAGAGGAAAATATAGATGATATAAATGAGGTAACATCTAAAAAAGTTGATGATGCGAACTTAATAGATAAAATTGATATTGAAAATATTACAGATAAAAAATTGAAATGGATGCTTATTAAAATACAAAGATTAGAAAAAGAACTTCTTTTGTGGCGAACAGGAAAATTGAATATTGATAATTTTATGAAGAGTCTCAAAGAGCATGGTCTTGAATATGATAAAAAAAATAATAAGTTTAAAGAAATTTAAAACATGGAAAAATCAATAAAATATACAGTTTTATTTCTTTTTGTAATTTCTATTTGCTCTTGCAAATTAATTCATATACAAAAAGAATTGCTGTCGGAAACAAAAATTCCGTTAAACGACAAGGTTACAATATCGCTCGGTGCAGGAGGGAATAGTGGAGTAATTGAGATGTCGGA
Organism: Bacteroidales bacterium; assembly: GCA_029938985.1. Taxonomy (GTDB): domain Bacteria; phylum Bacteroidota; class Bacteroidia; order Bacteroidales; family JAOZQN01; genus JAOZQN01. The sequence goes on from JAOZTW010000821.1 coordinate 1,578, forward strand.
TAAAGTCGTTATTATTGATACAAAATTTGAAAATAAAGCTAAGAAATTTAAAGAATCTCTTTCTTCTCAGATAAAAAATAAATCTGTAATAATTATCAACACTCATTTACATGACGACCACACAGGTGGAAATTATCTTTTTGATGCAGAAAAAATATATATCGGAAATTATAGTGATGCTATGTGGAACAACGAAATGGCAGAACAAAATCAGATAAACAAACTAAATTATGTGAAAATAACAGAAACACTAATTATTAAAGATACTGATATTACTCTACATGTTATTCCTGTTGGTAACAGTCACACAAGCAATGATATAGTGGTTTACTATGAAGAAGAAAAAACCATTTTTGTAGGTGATTTATTATTTTATAACTATCATCCTTTTTTAGACGAGGCTAATAAAGCTAATGTAGAATTGTGGATTAAAATAATACATTCAATTTTAGAAAATTATGATATTGAAAAAGTGATTGCTGGACATGGAGCAATTACCAACAGCAAAGCATTAGAGGAAGGAGCAAACTATTTTGAAGATATAATTGAAAATATTGATAATGAGAAACAATTAAAGCAAATAAAAAAGAAATATAATCATTTTTATAATATACCTGGATTAACAAGTTATAAAAAAACAGTTGATTACATCAAAAAAACATTAGATTAAGATAGGATTTAAAACAACGGAGTTTTTCACGAGTATCAATTTCTTCGTTACTTTTGAAATATTAAAATGCTCATTT
>JAOZTW010000822.1 GCA_029938985.1 Bacteroidales bacterium
AAGGGTTAATAATTGTCAATTTTATACTATTTTGGTAATTACATTTGTAATTATCATATTATAAGTGTTTTATAATGCTTTTTTAATAGTATATAAGTAAAATTAATTTTATTAATTATTGATAATCAATATAAAATGAAAGCAAAAACTTTAGGTAATCATATATAAACAACACTTTTCTATAGGCTATTTTTGTATTAGGCAAAGCATAAAATATTTGCATATTTGCTTATATAGTAATCTTTTACAACCAAGCATAATAATAAAATTGACGTTTATATATGATTAACTACTTAATATATTTTTATGTTGTAAAACTTTGTTTTTTTTAATATTGGCACGTTTCATTAATGTTCTGCTCTTTTATTAGTTGCCACCTAAGGTGTTAAAAAATCGCTATTTTGGAAAAAGTTAGTTCCATTTTTTCGTTAAAAAGCAAAAAAACTCTTTAAATACTTTAGAAATTTACGTTTTAATACAGTAGCATATATAAATTTGTTGAGATATTTTATGTAACAACTAACAACTAACAACTAACAACTAACAACTAACCACTAACAACTAACCACTAATCATTTATTATTATTTCGTTGGTAACATTCATAATTTTTTTGTAAGAATAGCCAACTCCACAATATTTATCTTCCGATAAATTAACTGCTTTTTGAATTTTGGAAAGCGATTTTTTTAAATCTTTTCCTGTAAACTCATAAACAACGTGCATTTTGGTATAATGTTTAGGGTGTTCGTCGGTTAGTTCTGCATCAACATGAATTTGCAAGTCGTCGAACTGCACTCTCATTTTTCGTAATATTGAAACTACATCCATTGCCGTGCAACCACCCAAAGCGGCTTGCATCAAAGCCTTAGGACGTGGTCCTCTATTTTCTCCACCCACATTTTCACTTGCATCAATCATAAATTTATGACTATCAACCTCAACTTCAAAAGACATTTTATCTACAAATTTTGTTGTTACTCTTTTTGCTTTCATATAATTATTATGGTATTTAATTAGATTAATAAAAAAACAAATATAACTATCTATTTTAATATATTAATATTTTTTGTTTATTTAATTTATTTTTTTTAATATTGTTTTTTCAAAAACAGTATTTTTAATATCTTTAAAATAAAAATTAGAGAAATTGAAATTAGGATAAGTTGCTTAGTGAAAATGAAATAATAAGTAACTCCAGAATACGCCGTTTTTTTGTTCTTTTAGAATTTTAACAAATCTGCAAATAGCGAGCAATTTAATGATATTTTAAATTTCTAAAAGGGCAAAATAAACAAGTAGCTTAGGGTTAGTTATTTTTTCTTTTTTCACTTAATAACAAATTATTTTAATTTTTGAAAAAATAAAATAATGAACCAATTTCTTTAAATATTATTTAATAATTCCTTACTAAAACAACGAAAATGAAACGAACCAATCTTGAAATACCGTCTTGTAATGATTGTCGCCAGGTACATCATACTGTATTTAAACACTTAACGCAAGACGAATTAGATACATTGAATTTTGAAAAAGGTTGCAACCACTATAAAAGAGGAAATATTATTTTTCATGAAGGCAATAAAGGAAATGGTGTTTATTGCATCTATGAAGGAATTTTAAAATTATATAAAACAGGGATAGACGGACGAAAACAAATAATTAGATTTGCCCAAAAAGGAAGCCTAATTGGTTTTAGATCAGTACTAAGTAACGAATCTGCCTGTACTACAGCAGAGGCACTTAACGATATCTCATTGTGCTTTATTCCTGCCAAAACATTTGTTGCATTAGTTCAAAACAATAGAAATTTTTCTATGAATTTGATTCAACTTTCCTGCAAAGAACTCGGAATTGCAAATAGATTTATACTGGATATGGCTCAAAAGAATGTAAGAGAACGACTCGCCGAAGTACTCTTACTTCTTAATGAAACTTTTGGAAAAGATGAAAACAATATTCTAAAAATAAGCCTTACCAGAGTAGAAATTGCCAATATTGTTGGTACTGCTACTGAGTCTGTTATTCGTTTGTTGTCCGAATTTAAAAAAGACAAACTGATTGAATTAAACGGAAGAAACATAAAAATTCTTAGAGAAAAAGAATTAGAAAGAATTAGTGATGTTTACTAATTAGGAATTGGTTTACACCTAAAAAATTATGCTACTACACTCGGCACGAAATTCGTTGCCTCCTCTGTTGTCTTTATTATCATATAACTACAAATAAAAGACAGGTAAACTTATTTCATGCTCTGTGTACTACTGTATTAAGACTTAATTATCTAAAGTATTATTATCAATAGTTCGTGCAGTTTTTA
>JAOZTW010000205.1 GCA_029938985.1 Bacteroidales bacterium
TTTTATTGAAAATCATATAGTTAATTGTCTCAAAAAAAGTTTTCCCGACTTATCAATAAATATAATAATATCAAGATATTTGCATATTTTTTTGAAGTAGTAAAAAGTAAAAAGAACAAGTTTAAAACGTCAATAGTTTGTTTTAATATGCCTAAGTGAAAATGAAATAATAAGGAACTATAGAATACGCCGTTTTTTTGTTCTTCTATTATTTTAATAAATCTGCAAATAGCGAGCTATTTAATGACTTTTTAAAATAATAGAAGGACAAAATAAACAAGTAGATTGGGCTTAGTTATTTTTTCTTTTTCACGAAGTAAGGTATGATAAAATTATGTGATTATAAACGTCATTTTTAAAAATCTATTTTTTACACTCTTTTTCGTTTAAAAATATTTACATCTAAATATATGCAATTATTTTTTGCCTTACATAATGTTAAAAAAATAACCTCTTTTAAAAAATGACGTTTAATATACAACTAAGTACCTATACAAAAGTATTTTACACATTTAAATTTCTTTATTCTATTGGCTTATAGTCATATAATTGCATCAATAAACCATTTAACAATTGTATCATTCCTTTTTTATTTATTTTGGATATTGAAAATCTACAAGGTTAATAAAATCTTGAATTCTATCATAAAATTCATTTTTATCTAAATTTTGTATTCTTTCGGTACCAAACTTTTCTACCGTAAACGAAGCAAGTGCCGAACCTGCTATAATTGCATTTTTCATATTATTGAAGGTGAAATCATTTGTTTTTGTAAGATATCCACAAAATCCTCCAGCAAAAGTGTCGCCTGCTCCCGTTGGGTCAAATACTTCTTTTAACGGAAGTGCAGGTGCAAAAAAGATATTTTCTTTATCAAAAAGCAAAGCTCCATGTTCCCCTTTTTTAATTATTAAATACTTGGGCCCCATAGTCAATATTTTTTGTGCCGCAGCCACCAACGAATATTCTCCCGAAAGTTGACGAGCTTCTTCATCGTTAATAGTAAGTACATCTACTTTGCTAATAGTGTTTTTTAAGTCCGACAACATTATGTCCATCCAAAAATTCATAGTATCCATAACAATAAGTTTAGGGCGTACTTTCATTTGCTCAATCACACTGCTCTGAACTGTTGGCGATAAATTTCCAAGCATCAAAACATCTGCTTCTTGATAAGCATCAGATACTTTTGGGTCAAATTTTTCGAGAACATTTAATTCCGTAGCAATAGTATCACGTGTGTTCATGTCGTTTCTATACTTACCCGACCAGAAAAAAGTTTTTTCATCTTTTTTAATTTCAATCCCAGAAATATCAACTTTATGATTTTGCATTAATTTTAAATATTTCTCTGGAAAATCTCCACCTACAACAGATATAATATTTGAATTTATATCAAAGTTTGCCGCAGCAAGTCCAATAAATGTGCCTGCACCACCAAGTATTTTATCTGTTTTGCCAAAAGGAGTTTCAATAGCATCAAAAGCTACACTCCCTACAATTAGTAATTTATTCATATTTTTATTGTATATTTATCAGTTTTTTTAAAAAACAAAGTTATAGATTCTTTTTTAATATGCAAACATAAATTTGCAACAAAAAAAATAATTGTTATATCTATTTAGTTTCTTGTAATTTATAAAATTTATTTCATTATTTTATTAAAAAAATAGTTTTTTTTTTTTTTATTAAAAATAATAATTTAATTTTGCAAAACCTTTTTAAGGAATATTTATTATCTTCAGTAGCTCAGTTGGTTAGAGCATCTGACTGTTAATCAGAGGGTCGTAGGTTCAAGTCCTACCTGAAGAGCTAATAAAATTGTTTTGTAGTTTGTTGTATTTCATAAAAAGAAACCATCTTCAGTAGCTCAGTTGGTTAGAGCATCTGACTGTTAATCAGAGGGTCGTAGGTTCAAGTCCTACCTGAAGAGCAAAAAAAAGATTAGAATTTAATTATTCTAATCTTTTTTTTATTCCCTTTTTTTAAAGTAATAATTCAGATAATTTGCTATTGCTAATTAAATTTTTATTGATATAAGCATAAGTTTGTGGTGGCATAAAACCAGGAATCATGTTTTTTAAATTATCTAATTTAATAGAATTTTTCAATAAATTTTTCACGTCCTTTAATTCAAGTCCGTAAGCATTATTTTTTTCTTTGTAGTATTCATGAAATTCTTGTTTCGAAATACCTGTTCGTTCTCCAATATTATCCCATAATATATGTGGTTTATCTTTAATTATATTTTCAATTTTGCAAACACCCCAAAGTTCTTTTACAGGCGAAGTTACATAAATTAACAAATAACTTCCTTTACTCGCATACCTTGGAGCCGATTTTCTTAACTCTACTGTTTTTTCTCCTTTGAATATTTTTTTGGCATAATGTGGCTTTATTGAAATTAGCAACAATCTATTATTTTTTCTATCTTTTTTCATAAACGCATTCCTAATTTGTAAAGAGCAATATAAGTTTCTTTTTTTAACGAACGCTTTTTGAGACGTTTAAATATCTATTAATATAAGGAATGATACAATTATTCAATGGTTCAATTATGTGATTATAAACCAATAGAATAAAGAAATACAAATGTGTAAAAACTTTTGTATGAATACTTAGTTTATTTTTTTTATTAATAATGCGAATTAAGGTTTGAAATTAAGGGTTGAAATTAAACATTGATATTTAATTACTAAACTCTTGTCTAAATTAAAGTCTTGTTAAATTTCAATTGATTTACGATGACTTAAAAATTCAACTCTTAATTCACATTAATAGTAAAATATAATTTAATTATTTTACAAATTTAGTTTAAAAAAACTAAAAATCAAATTAATTTAACAATATATTATAATTTCTTAGAATCTTAAACTATATTTGCAAAAAATTTAATAAAAACACAACTCAAATATTAATAACAAAAATTTAAAATGAAAAAATTATTTTTACTTGATGCTTACGCCTTGATATTTAGAGCATACTATGCGTTTATAAAAAATCCTCGTATTAGTTCCAAAGGATTAAATACTTCGGCTATTTATGGTTTTGTAAACACGCTAAACGAAATTATTAATAAAGAAAAACCTACTCATATAGCAGTTGCTTTTGATACCAAAACTCCTACTTTTAGAAAAGTAATTTTTAAGGAATACAAAGCACAACGTCCTCCTACGCCTGAGGATATAATAAAAGCGGTGCCTTATATAAAAGATATATTGAGGGCAAAAAATATTCCTATTATAGAAACTCCGGGTTTTGAAGCCGACGACGCTATTGGTACGCTTGCCAAAAAAGCATCGAAAAAAGGCTATACCGTTTATATGATGACTCCCGATAAAGATTATCAACAACTTATAGAAGAAAACATTTTGATGTTCAAGCCTCGTAGCCGAGGAAAAGACAACGAAATTATTGGATTGGAACAACTTTATAAAAAATATAAAATAAACAATCCCGAACAATTTATTGATATTCTCGCTCTTTGGGGAGATGCTTCTGATAATATTCCGGGTGTGCCAAGAATTGGAGAAAAAACGGCTATAAAGCTTATTAATCAGTTTGGTAGTATTGATGGTATTTATGAAAACATAAATAAAGTAAAAGGAAAAAATAGGGAAAATATTATTAAATACAAAGAGCAATTAATGTTGTCTAAATTTTTGGTTACCATAAAAATAGATATGGATTTAAATTTTAATGAAAAAGATTTTGAACTAACTAAGCCAGATAATACTAAATTGATAGAAATTTTTTCTGAATTGGAATTTAGGTCAATGGTTTCAAAAATTAATCAAAGTTCTGTGGAGGAGCAAGTTGTGCATAAACAATCTGTGCAAACAGGACAAACAAATCTTTTTGGTAGCACAACTGTAAACACTGTGCCAAAAAAGATTTTTAAAACATATAAAGATTTTCCTGTAAAATATAATTTGATAAGCACCAAAGAAGAGCGAGCAAAACTAATTGAACATCTGTTGCAACAAAAAGAATTTTGTTTTGATACCGAAACAACAAATATTAAAGCGACCGAAGCCGAAATTGTTGGAATGTCTTTTTCGTGTAAAGATTATGAGGCAAGTTATGTTACGTTGCCTAAAAATCAGAATAATACAAAAGAAATTCTGGAGGAATTTATACCAGTATTTAATAATTCGCAGATTAACAAAATTGGTCAAAACTTAAAATACGATTTGTTGATATTAAAAAATTATGGTATTTCGGTGGCCGGCAAACTGTTTGACACAATGATAGCACATTACTTGTTGTATCCCGAACAAAAACATAATTTAGATTCTCTTGCCGAATCGTATCTTAATTATAAAACAATATCAATAGAAACTTTGATTGGAAAAAAAGGGAAAAATCAAGGTAATATGCGAAATGTGGTAGCAGAAAAAATTACAAATTATGCCTGCGAAGATGCTGACATTACTTGGCAATTAAAAAGCATTTTGGAAAAAGAACTTTATATTCAGCAACTTAATAATCTTTTTGAGGAGATTGAAATGCCACTAGTGGAAGTACTTACTGATATGGAATTTACTGGAGTAAGTCTGGATATTGATTTTTTAGAAAAATATCGTTTGCTGATGTTAGAAAAAATTATTAGTGTTGAGGGGAAAATATATGAACTGTCTAAAAATAAATTCAATATTTCTTCGCCCAAGCAACTTGGCGATGTTTTGTTTAATAAATTAGATATTAATCCAAAGCCAAAATTAACAAAAACAAAACAGTATTCTACTGGTGAAGCTATTTTACAAAAATTAAAAGATAAGCACGAAATAGTGCCTTTGATTTTGGAATATCGTACTTTTAAAAAATTACAAAACACCTATATTGAAGCTTTACCCAAATTGATTAATTATAAAAGTAAAAAGATACATACTTCTTATAATCAGGCTGTAACTTCAACGGGTCGCTTAAGTTCCAATAATCCTAACCTGCAAAACATACCTATCAGAACTGCCGAAGGACGTGAAATTCGTAAGGCTTTTGTGCCTTCTTCCGAAAATCATATTTTGGTAGATGCCGATTATTCGCAAATAGAACTCCGGCTGATTGCTCATTTGAGCGAGGACGAAAATATGATTCTCGCTTTTAAATGCGAAGAGGATATTCACTCGGCTACTGCTGCCAAAATATTTGAAGTTGAGCTTAAAGATGTTACCACAGAAATGAGAACACATGCTAAGTCTGCAAACTTTGCTATTATTTATGGTTCTTCGGCTTACGGGCTTTCGCAAAGTCTTAATATTGCGACCAAAGATGCCAAAAAACTAATTGATGGATATTTTAAAAGTTATCCAAAAGTTAAAGAATATATGAATAACAGTATTCAAAAAGCGAGAGACAACGAAATGGTTTTTACGATAAAAGGTCGTAAAAGATATTTGAAAGATATAAATTCTCGAAACGGTCTCGTGCGAAGCAATGCAGAACGAAACGCAATTAATGCACCAATTCAAGGTTCGGCTGCCGACATTATTAAAATTGCAATGATTAATATTTTCAAGAAATTTAAAGAAAATAATTTATCGTCAAAAATGATTATGCAGGTACACGATGAGCTGACTTTCAATGTTTTAATTTCGGAAAAAGAACAAGTTCAACAAATAATAAAGCAAGAAATGGAAAACGCCTTAAACCTTTCTGTGCCATTAACCATTGATATGAACGAAGGTAAAAACTGGAACGAATCGCACTAAGGCACTAAAGAAAAAACAACTAATCCCAAATATACTTATTTATTTTGCTTTTAAAAAATTTAAAAAGAACAAAAAACGGCGTATTCTGTAGTTACTTATTATTTCATTTTCACTTATTAATTTTATTATAGAATATAAAAATTCTTACGAGGCATTTTTATTATTCTTCTTAAAAAACATTTGTTTTACTGCATATCCTGCTGCCGCTAACAAGAGGGCGATTAAACCTCCATCAATTGGAATATCAACAGGTGGGGGTGGAGGTGGCTGTCCTAATGCACTAAGTACTGGAACTAAGATTAATACAGATATTATCAATATATATTTAAGTTGTTTTTTCATTTTATTAAACTTTTTTTTAATTGTTAACTATTTTGCAAATATCAAACTTTTTTTTTACAAATTCAAGTTTTTTAGCTTTTTTTTTTATAAAAACAATAAATTTTTATTTTTTAAATCTTTATTTTTTCAATGAAAATCTATATACATAATTGTATTTCAAGACGTAAACTAATTACAAGTTCTTGATTTCTAATTGCTATTTAGAATCTCACGTTTTAACACTTCTTAACATAACTAATATATTAATTACCTTAATTTTTCATTATTCCAATGGCGTTCTTTATCTCTTTTTGTTTTCTTTTCTAAATTAGATTTAAGAGCTTGTGTTAAATCAATATTTGTTTGATTTGCAATACATATTAAAACAAAAAGTACATCTGCCAATTCGTCCGCAAGTTCTACTTCTTCTTCTCCATTTTTAAATGATTGTTCACCATATTTTCGTGCCATAATTCTGGCTACCTCACCTACTTCTTCAGACAGAATAGCCATATTTGTCAATTCGCTATAATACCTAACTCCATATTTTTTTATCCATTTGTCAACAATTAGCTGTGCGTTTTCTATAGTCATCACAATGTTTTATTATATAAAACTAAAAAAAACAGGAAAAAGTATATTTCAACATTTATTATTTTACTCCCCTAAATCCAAAATATGTTGTAAAGACAAGGCATGCCTTGTCGCTACGGCAAAACCAGAAAAGATTTTTTTAAACAACAGTACTATCATGTATGCTTTAAGTTCAAACGATGTGGAGATTGGAAGACTAAGAGAAGTTTTCTTTTTTAATCAACTATCAGTAAATCAAAAATTAATTATACCTCAAAGGGTGATTTTTTGATAAATAATAATTTTAACACCCTTTTTAAAATGAAAAAAATATTTTCATTTTTTATAGTAATGCTGATTTCAGCAAGTATATTTGCCCAAGTAGGTGATAAATTAAGTGCAGGAGAATTATACGCAGGCACAGGTTACAACGCAATAATTCCGCTTCACGGGGAAGAAGACGGCGACCAAAAATATATTGGAGTTTGGTTAGTGGTAGGCGGTGGTGATTTAATGAAATAGAGAACTCCTATAACTGGTGTGGATTCAACTATAACACAAGGCAATGAAGAATATAGTTCTGTCTAATTAGAAGGTTGGGTTACACAAGGAACTGGTTACATTTTTTTTGGATTTGCGTATGATATAACTGGTTCTTATCTTGAAGGAAATACAGATAATTTTGCAGGAATTGAAACAGTAGAACTATTTTATACTGTTGGAGGTGAAACGGAACAATCTATTACAATGAATTTTATAGATGAAATTTTTGTTGCAGAACTTCCATACTAACTTGCAGGAGCAACTGCTACTTATTATATTTCTGCGACCGATTTTTCTGATAATAATCAAACAACAGAAACATTTTCTATAAATTGGTATTCAGGTGATTGGTATGGTCATGTGGAAGCAGAAGATACTGGTAATAATTTTGGTAGCCTTGATGAAATACAAATGGGAATTGTACTTAAACTTGGAGAATTTGAAGGAAAAATAAATAAACTTGCCTATATGGTTCCTGAGTATTTCAATCCTCCATTTACATGGAAAATTGTAGAGATTATTACAGATGGTAACAATATTGAATGGACTGATAATATACTTGTTTCGCAACAAAACGGACCAAGCGAAATGGTTTATTTTGCTTCTTCTTGGACAGAAATAGATGTGGAGTCTGATGTTAATCTATCAACAGAAGGAATAAGTTGGTTTTTGCAAACAAGCATACAAGAATGGGTATAGCTTGGTTGGTGCATGGTCTGAATATCCAGGAGATTAGACTTTAAAGGCTCATTTTTACAATGACGAAAGTAGTAAAATAGTTGGAACAAATTTAGAGAACTCTAACTTGTCAAATTATCCAAATCCTTTTATAGGGCAAACAACGATACAGTTTGATATAGAGAAGAATGGAAACGCCCAGTTATATATTTCGGACTGTTATGGAAAAAAAGTTATGATAATAACTGATAAATATTACACACAAGGGAGTTATACGCATCAACTGACATAGAAGCTACCAGCAGGAACTTATTTTTATACTCTTAAAACAGATAATAAGATAGTTACAAAAAAAATGATTATTCTTGATTAACTACTTAAATATCAAAAAATGCCAAAAAAACTTAACCTACTGTATTAAGACTTAATTATCTAAAGTATTATTATCAATAGTTCGTGCAGTT
>JAOZTW010000206.1 GCA_029938985.1 Bacteroidales bacterium
TATCAAGATATTTGCATATTTTTTTGAAGACGTAAAAAGTTAAAAGAACAAGTTTAAATCGTCAATTATTTGTTTAAATATGTCTAACTTATCCCGTTTTGCAACTAATTGATAGTCGCATCAACACTGTTTGTAGAGACTATCTGTTTTTGAGGAAATTTTTATGTTTTTTGTGAGTTCTGAATATAAAAGATTGCAAAAAATAGATTTTAAGCTAAATAAAAATATAGTTTTTGTTAATCAAAAACTATATTTTTATTTAGCTTAAAATCTATTCTACATTTCTTGTGTAAACAGTTTCTGTCTTACCATCGGTAATTTTTAGAGTAGTTTTTGTAATTTCTAAAATTTCATTATCTGCTCCAAAAAAGTGTAATTTTCCTTCTGTTGTTATTTTCCATGTGTCTTCTCCTTCGTCTGAACCTGAATGCCAAAAGAAATTTCCATCTTTATTGAAAACAATATCAAAACCAGATATAGCAGATTCGTCATACCAACTTCCAACAATTTGTTCTTCTACTGTTTTTTCTACTTTCTTATCTACCTCAGTATTATCTGGAGTGTCTACCACCTCTACTTCATCTTTCTCTACATCATCATTTTTGGTATTTGTACCTCCACACGAAGCAAACAAAATTACAAATAACATTGATGTTAATAATATTGATAATCTTTTCATTGTTTAATTTTTTAAAAAGTTAATTTAAACTAATAACTAACCTTAAGTTAATTATTTTACAAATTGCAATAAAAGTACTTTTATTTTAATAAAAAAATTTTTTTAAAAAAAAACAACTTGAAAAATCATAAACATCAGATATTCTTTAAATAGTACATTATCAATTTTGTGAAATATTATCTAAAACAAATTAAATTTATATAAAAAAAGAAACCAATAAGTCTCAAAATTTCAATTTTTCAACATTAATATTCAATAATGTAACCTATATTTTTCCATAAATTATAATTTAAAGCAAATAGTGTAGCTTCAAGTTTGTATTTTCGGCGGTTTTTTTTTCCACGCCCTAAAGGACGTGGCAATTGATAAGAAAGAGTTAACTGTTTTTAAATATATAAAACAAGTCCAATATAATGCTATTCTTTCAACCATTTATCTAACCAATCGTAAAATACTCTTTGCCAAAGTATTCCATTTTGAGCAGATAAAACCCAATGATTTTCTTCTGGAAAATAAAGAAAACGAGCAGGAACATTAAGAAGTTTTGCTGCTGTAAATGCCTGCATACCTTGTGTGTAAGAAATTCTATAATCTTTTTGCCCATGTATAACTAATATTGGAGTATCCCATTTTCCAACAAATTTGTGAGGAGAATTAGCATAAGTATTTTGTGCTATTTTATTATTTTTATCCCAAAACGCACCACCAAAATCCCAATTAGCAAACCACATTTCTTCAATTTCAAGATATTGAGATTCGAGGTTAAACATACCTGCGTGAGCAATAAAAGCTTTAAATCTTTTATCATGATTTCCTGCAAGCCAAAAAACAGAAAATCCACCATAACTTGCTCCTACAGAACCAAGTCTATTTTCGTCAATAAATGGTTCTTTTGCAAAATGATCTATTGCGGCAAGATAATCTTTCATATTTTGTCCAGAATAATCTCCACTAATTTGTTCGTTCCATTCCTGACCAAAACTTGGTAAACCTCTACGGTTTGGAGCTACAATAATATAATCATTAGCGGCCATCATCTGAAAATTCCAACGATAAGAAAAAAACTGACTTACTGACGCTTGTGGTCCTCCTTGACAATAAAGTAGAGCTGGATATTTTTTATTTGCATCAAAATTGGGCGGGTAAATAAGCCAAACAAGCATTTTTTTTCCATCAGTAGTTTCAATCCATTTTTCTTCTACTTTTCCCATTTTTAATTGTGCTAATAAATCTTTATTTTCGAAAGACAATTCTGTGTGATTGCCAGATTCAATATTTATAGAATATATTTCTGTTGGTTTTGACATTGATTGCATTGTTCCAATTAATTGATTGCCAGCAAAACTAACATTATAAAAATTATAATCTCCTTTTGTTAAAGTTTTTATTTCTTCTGTTTCAATATTCAAATTATAAACCTGATAACGTGCATGATAATCGCTAAAAAAATAAATATTTTTATTATCATCAGCCCATTCAATTGAATGTATATGCTGGTCAAATTCAGTTGTATAATCCTTTTTTTCTTTTGTATCAAAGTTATAAACAAAAAGACGATTCTTATCCGATTCATAACCATCTCTTTCCATGCTTTCCCATGCCAAATATTTCCCCGAAGGTGAATAAACAGGAGCTACATCGTAACCTAAATTTTCTTCTGTTAGATTTTGATGTGTATTTTTTTCAAGATTATAAATATAAATATCGGTGTTTGTTGAAACAGCATAATCAACCCCATAACGTTTGTTGCAAGTATATGCAATGTTCTTACTGTCGGGACTCCAATTAACTTGTTCTAACCAGCCAAAAGGTTTGTTTGGAGAATCTATTTTTTCGCCTTCTAAAATATCTTTGCTATTAGAAATTTTTAAACCATCATAATCTGCAACAAAAATATGAATGTAAGAATCCGTCCAAGTATCCCAATGTCTAAACATTAAATCGTCAATAATACGAGCATCAGCCTTTGGTAAGTCCGAATAAATATCAACTACATGATCCACCAAATCTACTTCTTTTACATACAATATTTTAGATTGATCGGGAGAGTATTTAAAACCACTTATTCCTCCTTTTATATCCGAAATTTTTGTTCTTTCCGAACCATCTAAATTCATTTCCCACATTTGAACAGCCCCTTCGTTGTAAAAACAAAAGCCAATTTTTTTACCATCAGGTCGCCAGCATAAATTAAATTCTCCACCTGCGGTTTTTGTAATTTGTTGTTTGTTATTGCCATCAATATCCATAATATAAAGGTCATTGTTACCTTTATTTTCCTGAATATCATAGTATTTTACGCCATACACAATCTTACTATAATCGGGCGATACAACCACCTCCCCCACTCTACCAAACGAAGCAAGTACTTCGGGTGTCATTATATCACTATCAAGTTTTAAATTGGGTTTACCAATAACTTGCTCATTTGTTACCTGATTTTCTACATCTTGTTTTTTATTGTTCTCTTCACAATCACAGGCTTCCAAAAATACAATAAATAATATTGCAAATAAAAATGCTGTTTTTTTCATAATTAAATTTATATATAAATATTTGAAATTTTACTGTTAAATTAATATTTTTATTTATTTGTGCTATAAATTTTTATTAACGTAAATTAATTTTACGGTGTAAACCAATTTTTAATTCTTAATTCCTAATTTTTAATTCTTAACTCATACCAATAAGCCGATAAATACCTAATTGAAAGCGTTAATATTAATGGAAGTATCGCTAAATCAAATTCTTGCGGAATTGTTGACCATGTAGCGATTATTAATAAATTATAAATCCCAACAATTAAAAAATATAATTTAAGAAAAGAAGGTTTTTTCTTTTTTAAAATAAAAAAGGCTACAACAACATGAGTTGGCAAAGCCCATAAAACATTTAAGTTTGTATCAGCAGCTCTATGAATTGTTCCAAACCAAGTTAGTAGAATAATCATTCCTGCTAATCCAAAAATAAATGTTAATATAAAATCAAATATGTAGTTTTTACTTTTTCTGAAAAATTCAATAATTGTAAAAATCAGAACCAAAATAAAAAACAGCCAAAATGTAATTTTTGGAGTAAAATATTTTTTATAAAAGGATAATTGTACACCTGTATCATTTTTTTTTATAACATGTCTTCTTTCAAGTACAAAAGGAATTTTTCCATCTTTGGTTATTAAAAATGAATTAGTAAAAACAGTATCTAAGTTGTCGGGCAAATAAATAGCAAGATGTGTGTTAACAGCCTGGTCTGATGGTGTTCCAATAACTGAATTTATTCCAAGATGCATCCATGGGCGACTTGCTAAATATGGATTTAACATTTGACGAAGTGTTTTTTCATAATCTTTTTCTGGCAGTAGAAGCGAATCTCCAAACTCATCTTTCAAAACATCTCTAACTCTTGTTGCACAATTATCGAAAAAAAAGTCATATAAATAATACTTATTTTCTGGTTGACTTTTCCAAATTAAATATTTGTATAAACTTTTTTTCTGTTCATAATCAATATTAAGTACCTGAGCGTAAACATCTCTATTGTCTCTGGAGTATTGACGTTCAAAGCTCTTATATTTTTCCAGTGCTAATTGATAGTTAAGTTGTCCTCTTACAAATTTGAGATAAAAATTTGGAATATTAAAGTTGAAACTACCATAATTAAAAACTCTATCAAGTTCAGAATTAGGGTCTTCCACTCTTATTGCTGTATGTCCAAAAGCTGTATATAATTCTGGTCCTGGCGAACAAGTTAAAATGCTTATCTCGGTTTCTTCTGATAATTTTTGAGCAAACAAGTTTGTAGAAATAACTATTAATAAAAATATTACTATTTGTTTTTTCATAATTAATTTTTGTATATTATTTTTAAAAATGCAAAATATAAGTAGTGTATCAATGTGAAATTAAATTTTTGGCATTTTTCATAAATGCAAATTACTGCGTTATTTTTATTTTTTGGCTACCCACTTAAAGTTGAACAATAAAAATCCAATGTTAAGCACCCATACAAATGTTTTTACACAATTGTATTTCATTAATCTACTGGTTAATAAGCATATAATTGTATCATTGAACCTTTGAATAATTGTATCATTCCTTACGTGTATAGCTGTTTTTTTAAATATCGTAGTTAACTTTTGTAAATGAAGATTATAAAATATAAAATTACATATTAAAATGCCTTACTCATCGTCTTCGTTGTATAATGTACCAAAACCCTTAAAATCAGAACTTATTTTCACATCTTTTTTTGTAATAGTGTTTTTATTATATTGATAAGTCAAACTTTTATTTCCATAATTATCTGAAATAAAGACAAATGTTATTGAGACTCCCTGTTTAATCATTTCTTGCGTTTCAGTAACAATAATAATATTTGTATTTATTGTTTTAGTTAATATTTCGGGTATTAATTCATCGTATTCAGATGGAACATAAAGAATATGACAATTCTCTATATTGTCTGGTGCAATAATTCTTGTTTGAACCTTAGTGCTATAAATCTCCATTTTTTCAAAATAATTTGCAATTTTATTATCAATATATGGGTCTCCAATTATATCAATTTCAAAGAATTGACTATCGTCATCTGTCCAATATAACATTCTTAAAAAATTTTGCAAAAAAATCGCTTTATCTTCTTCAGTTTGTGAAAACACTAAATTGTTAAATATTATAAATGTAATGAATAATATAATTATTTTTTTCATCATTATAGTTTTTTTGAGTATTATAAATTTTAAAGTTTTTTATAATTTTTTTAATATTTCTAATCATTAATTCTAATAATATTTGCACCAATTGAGTTTAGCCTTTTTTCAATATTTTCGTAACCTCTGTCTATTTGTTCAATATTATGAATTGTACTTACTCCTTGTGCCGACAAGGCTGCGATAAGTAGAGCAACACCAGCTCTAATATCTGGCGATGTCATATTGGTAGCTCTTAGTCTAAACCTTCGGTTAAGTCCCACTACCGTAGCTCTATGTGGATCACAAAGAATTATTTTTGCTCCCATATCAATAAGCTTATCTACAAAAAACAGTCTACTTTCAAACATTTTTTGATGAATCAACACACTTCCATTTGCTTGAGACGCAGTTACAAGCAAAACACTCAATAAATCAGGAGTTAAGCCAGGCCAAGGAGCGTCTGCAAGTGTCATAATTGAGCCGTCAATAAATGTTTCTATTTCGTAGTTTTCTTGAAAAGGAATAAAAATATCGTCATCAATTATTTCTAATTTTATTCCAAGTTTTTGAAATGTTCTAACAATAATTCCAAGTTCTTGAATAGCAACATTTTTAATCGTAATTTCTGATTGAGTAAGAGCAGCCAAACCAATAAAACTTCCTATTTCTATCATGTCTGGTAAAACGTTATGCGAACAACCCGACAAAGAACTAACACCCTCAATAACAAGTAAATTAGAACTAACACCACTAATTTTTGCCCCCATTTTATTAAGCATTTTGCAAAGCTGTTGAATATAAGGTTCACATGCAGCATTATAAATTGTGGTTTTTCCTTTTGCCAACACCGAAGCCATTAGTATGTTTGCTGTTCCTGTAACCGATGCTTCGTCTAAAAGCATATATGATCCAATGAGCTGATTAGCATCTACTTCATAAAATAAATTATTTGAATTATACTTAAACGTAGCTCCTAATTTTTGAAATCCTAATAAGTGAGTATCAAGTCTTCTGCGTCCTATTTTATCACCTCCAGGTTTTGGAAGAAATGCTTTGCCAAAGCGAGCCAATAAAGGTCCCAAAATCATTACAGAACCTCGTAATTTTGCCCCCTCATATTTGAATTCAGGTGAACTAAAATAGGCTAAATTAATACTTTTTGCTTCAAAAATGTAATGCCCCTTCATTACTCGTTCTACTTTTACACCAAGATTTTCTAATAAACCAATTAGTCTTTTTATATCTAATATTTCAGGAATATTTTTTACAATAACTTTTTCTGGAGTTAATAAAGTTGCACAAATTATTTGTAGTGCTTCGTTTTTTGCTCCTTGTGGTTGTAATTCTCCCTTTAATTTTCGTCCTCCTTCAATTTTAAATGATGCCATTTTTTATTCAAAATTTAATATTTCTTATTTTT
The DNA here is from genome assembly GCA_029938985.1 of Bacteroidales bacterium. Taxonomy (GTDB): domain Bacteria; phylum Bacteroidota; class Bacteroidia; order Bacteroidales; family JAOZQN01; genus JAOZQN01. The sequence continues at coordinate 6,790 of JAOZTW010000206.1, forward strand.
TTCTATTATTTTAACAAACTATTTTAACGCTTCTTCTTCCTTTCGTCGTAAATTCCTTCTCCAAAAATATATTAACACAGTAAAAATAAACATTATACCAAAAACATAACTCTCTCCAATTCCCTTATGAATTGTTGCATGTACACCAAAACCAAGAGAAATAATTGCAACTACAAGCCATACATACTCCATAATTGATTTTCTTTTTTTTTCCATATCAAAAATATTTGTCTAAAATTTATGACAAATGTAATAATTTATTTTACTTTGGCAATTTTTAAATATAAAATTTATGGATTTTAACAAAAAAACTTGGCAATGGATAGTTTTAATATTTTTGGCTCTCATTTGGGGTAGTTCATTTATTTTAATGAAGAAGAGCCTTTTAACATTTAGTTTCATGCAGGTTGGTAGTATGCGTATTTTTTTTGCGTTCCTTTTTTTTATTCCTTTTATAATAAAAAAGTTTAAAAATTTGAATCGCAAAAATATTATATCAATTTTAATAGTTGGCTTTATTGGAAATGCTATTCCAGCTGTTTTATTTGCAAAAGCTCAAACTGATGTAGATAGCTCACTTGCTGGTATGCTTAATGCAACTGTCCCAATTTTTGTGTGGATTATAGGAATTAGTTTTTACAAAGCAAAAACTAAATTTATTAATATGGTTGGCTTATTTATAGGACTCATTGGTGCTGCAGGATTAATTATTAAAGATTATACCAATGTTTTTGAAAATTTCAATCTTTACGCATTATATATATTAGTTGCCACTTTATTTTACGGAATCAACACCAACGAAGTTAAATACAAGTTACACCACTTAGATGCTATGTCGGTTACAGCTCTTGCATTTTTGTTTATTGGTCCTACAGCAGGATTTTATTTGCTTTTTGAAGATTTTTCCACAGCAATTGCAAATCCAAAATTTTATGAAAGTCTATTATATGTTGTTATTTTAGCATTTTTTAGTTCATTTATAGCAGTTGTTATATTCAATAAATTAATAAAATTTACATCAGCAATATTTGCTGCTTCAGTTACATATATAATTCCTATTTTTGCAATAATTTTTGGATTAATTGATGGAGAAACAATAACTGTTTTCCAAATAATTTTTATGATAATTATTTTTGCAGGAGTATTTTTAATTAAAAACAAAAAGTTAATTAAAAATGATTAACTTAAGGAATGATACAATTATTCAATGGTTCAATGATACAATTATTCAATGATACAGTTATGTAATTATAAACCAATAGATAAAAAAAATACAAATGTGTAAAAAACTTTGGTAGAGGGTACTTAGTTCTACTTTATGAAGTAACAAACGCTAAAAATATGAGGCGTGGTAATCAATCGGCTCGTCTGTTAAAGCAAGGAACTATTGATTATTGCACTGTTGGTGCTTAAATGATTTATAATCTTGATAGTCCCTACAAAACAGTGTTGGTATGATTAACAAGTATTTACAAAAATAT
>JAOZTW010000207.1 GCA_029938985.1 Bacteroidales bacterium
TTTTACAAATCATTGATAATCATCACAAAATGAACACAAAAACTTTAGTTAATAAGAGCCAAATATTATTTCCTACAAATGCCACTAAAATCACAATATTCGCAAGTTTTTGAGTTTTCTGTTTGCACAAATGGTGTTTTAATATCAAATAGTTCTTCCAGTTTTTCTGTCAATAAAATTTCAAACTCCCCTAATGCGCGACATAGTGAAACCCTCTAAAATTTCTTGATTAAAAATAATATCAGAAGAAAAATCATCTTTAACCATGTTTCTAATATCGTAAATTCTTGGTTTAAAATCGGTATTACCAAATTTTTGTTTCATTATTAAGCAACATGATAAATATCATTTTTTATATTTTTGTTTTTTTATTACTTTTGCCATTAAAATTCATGAAACAGAATATATGCTGGTTTTTAAAAACGAAACTATTCAAATTTAATCCACTAAACTAATATAAAATGAAATTATTATTAACCTTAATTTTATTATTTTTTGTTATTACATTAAAAGCACAATTGTTTTTTGGTTTAAATTTTAATTTTTTTCAAAAAAATGAATTAAGATATTCCAAATCCGATATTTCATATATATCTTATGAAAACACAATTGGTTATAAAATAATGAAAAAACCATATAATATTAAAATGTCATTTTATTTGTGGGATTATAATAAAGTAGTAGATGTACCCAAACAAACAACACTATTTAGAAACTTTACAATTCCTTTTTCATTTTCGAGAAGAATATATTTGAATGATGCTATAAAATCAATATATTTCAATGCCGGATTGAAATACTCTGTTTCTTATGGCAAATCTGACGATTTGAATGTTAACGGTACATATTCATATTATTTTACACATGGTCCTGGCTACGATTTATCAGTATCAGGAGAGTTTGGTATTTACCTTATAAGCATAGGTATTCAAGAAAATTTTGAAATACTTGGTTTGTCTGATGTCATAGAAAAACGTGCAATATATTTCTCATTGCATTTACTTCTATCAAAAAAAGAATTGAAAAGAAGATATATTGATAGTGGATTATAAATATTACTTCCTACAAATACCACTAAAATCACAATATTCGCAAGTTTTTGAGTTTTCTGTTTGCACAAATGGAGTTTTAATATCAAATAGTTCTTCCAGTTTTTCTGTCAATAAAATTTCAAACTCATCTAATGCTTGCGACATAGTGAAACCCTCTAAAACTTCCTTATTAAAAATAATATCAGAAGAAAAATCATCTTTAACCATGTTTCTAATATCGTAAATTCCTGGTTTAAAATCGGTATTACCAAATTTTTGTTTCATTATTAAGCAATAATACAAAACTTGAAAAATAGCTCTATTTCTGCCGTAAGTAGAAACAGTAAATAAATCTTCTACTGATTTAAAATCTTTTTTTGTAGCTCCTGTTTTATAATCTATTACGCGCCTTATTCCATCTTTTTCATCAACTCTGTCAAAAATTCCTCTAATTCCAATTTTTTCAGTTTTATTATCCGCTATATTAATCTTTATTTCAGCGGTATAACCATATTTTTCTTCCAAATCCACAATCTTAAATGGAGCATAATCTTTGTCAATTTCTAATATATTTTGCATATTTTTACTAATCGCCTCACGTATAATAATATTTGTTCCTTCAAATTGAAATTCCTGCTCTTTTTGTAGATTAAATTCCTCTTTAAAAGCTTGTTCAACATATTGAGATACAAGTTTTTTCATTTTAAAAATATCTTTTTTATCAATAAAAGAAGATTTTTTTTGTTTCAAAAAATCTAAATATAATTTTTCGATTGAATTGTGCAAAATATTACCAAAAGTTAGCGGACTAATTTCTTCTTCCACAACATCCGAAGATTTTATTTGTGCAATATACTTAAAATAAAACTTTAAACTACAATCAATAAAAGTGTTTATTCCAGAAGCCGAAAATTGTTTTTGACTACCTTTATTGGAAGAAAAATAATTTTTTAAAACATCAAGAATTTGTTTATTTTTTTGGATTTCAATTTTTTGATTTTTAACGGGAATTAATTTTTGATTAAATTGTTTATGGCTGATATTCAGATTAGTTTCATAAATTAATTGTTGAACAAAACGACTAAGTTCTCCGTTTGCATTAGAACTCCCCGAGGCGTTGTTATACAGGAGTGTAATGTTTTTGGCACGTTGAATAATACTATAAAAATAATATGCAAAAATAGAATCTTTAAATTTTGCTACTGGCATATCAAAAGCCATTCGCATGGTTTGTGAAATAAAACTCGAAGAATTTGATTTCTCTGGAATTATACCTTCGTTCATGCTCAATATTATAACATTCTCAAAATCAAGATTTCTCGTTTCCATCAAAGTGGTAACCTGCAAGCCATCAATTGTTTTTCCTGTAAATGGTATTCTAATAGAATTAATTACTTGATTTAACAGTCTAATAATTAGGTTGGTATTAAAATCAATTGAAGTTGTTCTTTCTATAATTTCCTTTAAACGCTTTATTTTTAAGTAAACTTGATAAATATATTCATTATCAAGATTTTGTTCTTCGTTGTTTACTTTTGTATCAAATATTGAAAATAAGATATTTAATAATTTTGTAAGAAATTCAGTATTAGCATCTTTGCTTAATGGAGTGAAAAGTAAATCCAACAAATTGTCTTTATACGACAATAAATATTTTGGCATAACATACACCATATTAGAACTTTCGATATGCTTACTTATAAGAACAGATAATTCTTTCATTTTTTCGCTAATGCTTGGGTGATTTATAATTCCAAGAACATCTTTATAATAATATTTTTTTCTAATTTGAAACGATTGTTGAAGTTGTAACCAATTTTTTAACAAAGCATACAAACTTGTATCTTTTAACGGAAAACCAAGAGTAACATTAACTGTTTCTATTTCAGACGGTATAGAATGCAATACAGGAAAAAGCATTTCTTCGTCGGGAATAATAATAACAGTTTTTTCTAAATCGGAATTGCTTAAAAGACTTATATTTTGCTGTTTCAAAATCGACGGTATCGCTTTTGCTTGCCCCACCTCCAAAGGCACACCAATTATATTAATTTTTTTATTTTCATCAAGCAAATTTGAATGAATAGTTTTAAAATTATCAGGAAAATTAATTAAATTATCTCTCAAAAAAAGACCAGCTTCTTGCTTGTTATCTGCGATATAGTAATTATCATAGTCCCAATAAAATTTTGCTTTTCCTGTTTTTTGCAAAAAAGTAAATAGTGTTTTTTCTGCCTTGTTTAAAGCATTAAAACCTATGAAAACAAATTTATCGTATTTGTCATACAAATCAAAATTCACATTGTTGGCTTTTATTTTGTTTGCAAGTTGTCTGTTTCTCAGACCATTGTAAGCCATGTTCTTATCTAATAGTTTAGATGAAAAATCTTTATAAATATTTGGTAAAGTATTCCAAAGTTCCACAAAACGTTTTTTTTCTTCACTTGTTTTTTCAATCGAAAAATTTTGCCAAAATTCTTTTAACACCGCTTTTTGTTCTTCCGAAAAGTATGTGAAGTCAAAATTTATATTTTCAAAATTCTTAATATTTTGATATAAATCTTTAACATTTACTAAATAATTGTCAATTTCATTAAAATCACGAAGAATAATTTCTCCCGTTGCAAAAAATTTATCAAAAGTAAAATCTTTGAAAAAATCAGTATTTTTTCTTGAAAAATGATTTTTAAAAATTTCATATAATTCAAAAAGTAAACTTAATTTATCGGGATTTTTAAGATGAGTTATTTTTTTAATAATATTTTCAATTGTGTAAATATCAGGAGCCCAGCTTGACTTACCTATTATTTGAGCAAAATATTTTTTAAAATATACTCCAGTTCTTTTATTGGGAAACACCAAACAAAAACGTTGTAAATTGGTCTGATTTTTTATAATATCGTGAGCTACTTCTTGTAAAAACATATATTGATTTTTAGTATATTATTTATTTTAAAATGCCTAAATTTTTTATTTTTTTGAAAAAATAAAAAATTGCATAGTTATTGTACATAAATTGGAATAATTGAACGCAATAAGTAATTTTTTATTTAGTTTACCAAAAAAAAGAAATAAAACTTATGTAACAGAAGAAAAATAACAACAAATTTAACCCATTTTATTCATAAATTTTTGTTCTGAAAAGTATAAATAGCAAAAAAGTGAAGGTAAGCATAGAGATTTTTCTAAGATTAAATGTGAGCATTTTTGAAATGAAAAATAGATTGTATTACCTTAGTATATAGTTCGTTCTGTTTAGAAATAACATAATTCAAAAATAATGTGGGTAAGAAATTATTTATTTCATATTTGATAAACTAAATAATGCTTATGTTCAAATTAATAGCAAAATGTAAATTGTAGTTTATATTTTTTAAATTCATAAATTAGGAATTTATAATTATAATTAATACTATTGCACTCTCAAATCACACATTTTTTAACATTTCAAAAAAATATGGAAAATTTTGTAAAAAAAGCGACAAGCCATTCTCCGCATGTGCTAATTGATAAAAATAAGAACTTTATAGAAATATCAGGGAAATCAATTTTGGAAGATAGTAAAAAATTTTGGATAGATATAATAAAAAGAGTAGATAAATTTTTAAATCAAAGAATAAATGAAGAAGTAACAATCTCTTTAAGAATTAGTTATTTGAATACTTCTGCAACCAAGGCGTTGTTAAAAATGCTTCAAAGAACCAAAAAAGCAATAAAGAAGGGTTGTAAGGTAGAAATAATATGGTATTATCCCGAAGGCGAGGACTATATGCTTGAAACAGGTATTGATTATAGTCAAATCTCAAATATTCCTTTTGAATATAAAAGTGAATCAGGAAATATGGGCGATGAGGATAGTGATTCTGATGAAATTAAAAAATTATATCTTACAAGAACAGATGATACGCCCGAAATTATTTTAGACCCCAAAAAAGGGAAGTTTTTGTTCTCGGGTAATTTTTGGCCTATTAATTCGGCTGCATACTTTTCGCAAGTTCTAAAATGGTTTGATAGCTATTTTAAGCAAAATCAATCTACTGAAATTACTATTGAGTTCAAATTTGACTATCTAAATACGAGTTCCGAAAAACAAGTTGCAAGACTTTTTTCGTTAATAGAATCATCAAATCAATCTAAAAATGTAACTGTAAAATGGTTTTACGAAGAAGACGATTTAACAATGTTTGAAGACGGTATGCGATTTGAAACCGTTTTTTCAATGAAATTTGAATTTCTTGAAAATATTAACGAATTTTTTTAAAATCAATAATTTTTTTCAATAAAATAAAAAAATTAATTATTAAAAATAATATATAGATTTTTTGATAACAAATTAATAACTAATTAATAACTAAATGTTATTTTAGTAAAAGTTCAAATACAATTTCGTATTTGAACTTTTTTTATCAAAAAATATTTTATATTTTCAAAATAAATTATAATTTTAAGGATTCTTTGAAAATGTTTTTCTGAATATATAATTATTATATAAAAATGCAAGATAACCAAAATAAAAATAATGCAATTTATTTTAAATCTTTAACTATTAAAAATATTAAATGTTTTAAAGATAAACATGTTTTTAATTTTTCAAAAAATGAAAATGAATTTGCCATTTTAAAGAAGATAAAACTAAAACTGTATGGAATAATAAATATGTTAACCCACATTATTCATAAATTAGCTATTACAAATCAGAACTAACTACGAACTAAGACAATGCTCAATATTTTTATTTTTCAAAAATGCTCGCATTTAATCAAAGAAAAATCTCTGTGCTTGCCTTATTTCTTGTTATTTAGGCTTTTCATAACGAAAATTCATGAATAATGTGGGTTAAAGAACAATTACTTAAAATGTCTCAAAATAAATGTTGTAAGTGGTAATTGACCCAAATTTTGCGAGAAAATTAAAAAAGTATATCCAACTAAAATTCAAGAAGATGTATTTTTAGTTACGATTGCATTAAATATCATAAAATAAAATAAATATATGAATTCAAAATTTTAAAATATGAAAATTGTATCAAGAATTTATGACAAGAAAATTAATGCATTAAATGTATTAATTGAAATGAGCATAGGTGAATACATTAAAGTTGCAAAAAATATTACTGAAAAAAATGAATTTCAGCGAAAGAAAGTAAATAAATCTAAAACGGTATATGCTTTATTAAAAGAAGACTTAAAGAAAGGCTGTATTTTTCCCCCTATTGTATTAGGAGTTAAAACAGAAAAGCTTGAAAATGTGTTAAATATTGGCGATTTTGAAAATGAAAATATTGAAAAATTATTTACAAATTTTGAGAACTTCATGATTTTAGACGGATTACAAAGAACTTATACAATAATCGGTTTGTTAAATGAATTGAAAAATAATAATGAAGAAATTATTTCAAAAAATGTTTTAGATAGCCCAATGCGAGTAGAAGTTTTTTTAGGTCTAAAAAGAATAGGTATTTTATATCGCATGTTAACATTAAATACAGGACAAACACCTATGTCAATGAGACATCAAATTGAAATTCTGTATTCTGATTACAAGGATGATGCAGGTGTTGTACTTTATACAGAAATAGATAAAAAGCAAAATAACAAAATTGGTGAATATCAGTTTAAAGACATTGTAGAAGGTTTCAATTCCTATTTAAATAGAGACGAAATGGGAATTAATAAAGATGAACTTTTAGAAAATATACGAAATTTAGAAAAATTATCACAAAAGGGTGATACAGATTTATTCAAAGAATATATAGATACTTACAATCAATTTGTTAAAAAGATAGATGAACTTTCCTCTCAATGGGAGTATGTTGATGATTATTCGGGAATAAGAGTTTTTGGTAAAAACATTGTTAAAATATTTACAAAATCACAGGCTTTGTCTGGCTTTGGTGCTACAATTGGAATTCTTGAAGATAACCTTGCAGTTAAGGGATTTGATGATATAAAAAACTACATTTCTAAACTTGAATTCACTATTCCAGCAGATGAAGGGATAAATAATTTTATTAGAAACTTAGATGAAGTTAGAAATCGAGCTAAAAATATAGAAGCCGAACAACAATTATATTTTAGTTTCTTTTTTAGAGAATTATTTAATAGCACAAGTTCTTCATTTTGTAAAATTGATAGTGCTATATATGAAGGCTTTAGAACTTATAAACTTAAAACATAAAAAATGACAAATGTAGAAATTAATAGTTCTTAATTTCCTTTTGATATGTCAATAGTTGATAATGAAAGCAGTAGTGAAGAGTTTATATTGTTTAAGTTCTATAAAACTGGTTTAAGAGAAACCGAGATTTATCAAGTTTATGAACTTAATAAAAGAATTGGATGGATTTTTCCAATTATCTCACTTACATCAAACGAACATGGTTATTCAGAAAATAAACATTTTTTAAAGTATGCAAAAATAGCTTTTGATATAATTTTAAATTCGATAGATAAAAGTAGAAACAATAAATTACCACAGAATACTGTGTTATTAATATTGTATAAAGAAAATATAGATGATTATCCAAATTTTAACATTGAGTATTACTATCCTTCATTATTCCAATATGGATATATGACAAAAAATATTGACTATGAAAATAATAATTTTAAAACAGGGAATAAACGAATTACAATACAAAAACAATCAAAGGAACTAGATGAAGAAAGTTATTTACTCGAATTATTTGATGAATTAATATATGAAAAACACCCTTTGGTTAAATTTCATGTTCTTTATCAAGTCGTTGAGCTTTTTTTAGAAAAAATATTACTCAATGAAATTAAATTACTTTCAAATTTAATTGAGAATAAAAAATTATATTCGGGTAATATTAAACGGCAATTTGAAGATTTTGAAGCAGCAAGTAAAAGAATTAAAAATTTGATAACAGACAAAAATAATAAAGGCTATCTGAATAACAAAATAACATCAGAAATAGAGGATAACTTTCAACAAGAATGCGATTACTTATTAAATTTATTAGGAAGAACAGATGTTACAAATGAAAGTCTTGACAAATCACTATACGGAATACGGAATTTTATTGTTCATGACTATCGTAATATTCCTGTGATGTATCACACACACTTAAAAAAGATTAATTCAAATTTTGAATTATTTATATGTGAATTGTTGTTAAAATTTGAACCAAAACTTTCTGTTTAATAAATTAACTGATGAAAACAGCAACTCCAAAAGCAGAATTTAGTGCTTTTTGTTCAACAGTAATTT
>JAOZTW010000823.1 GCA_029938985.1 Bacteroidales bacterium
TGATTTTTACAAATCATTGATAATCATCACAAAATGAACACAAAAACTTTAGTTCACTAATATTATAATTTCCAATAGTATTTAGCTGATACAAAAGCTCTGATGTTAGTTTGTACGAAAACTGACTTGCAAGTTGTGTGGGTTCGTAAACAAAATTATAAAGTTTAATATTTTTAATATTGCTTTGGTATCCTATTTGTAGGCTTATGTATTTTGCCATTTCCGATATATCATTTACAGTCTGAAATTTAAGCAAATACAAAGCTTGTTTTTTATTTATTTTAGTAGAGGTATTTTTTACAACAGCATTTTTTAATTCAAAATCAAAATTATTAGCTTTTAGTTTTACGTTTTCGGTATAAAAAAAAGTAAAACTGCTATTAATAGAATACATACCAGTTATATAAAAATCGGGTGTTTGATTTTCAATATATTGTTTCCAAAACTGTTGTTGATTTTGAGTATTTTTGGTGTTGTAATAAATTTTCATTAGTTAATTGTATTTTTTATCTTGTTGCAAATATGGGTTTGGATACGAGCTACAAGCTCGCAGTAGCAGTGGGGATAATTTTAGTTTTTTTACAAACCTTTTTTTAATTCGTTTATACGTTTAAGCGACAAACCTGTAATATCTTGTATAGCTATTAAGGCATAATTTCGCTTCAACATTTTTATGGCATTTTGCTCTTTTTCTTTAAACACCCCTTTCTCAACTCCCCGTTTAATTCCTCGTTCTATTCCTTTTTCAATTGCTTTTTCGTATCCTGATTTTGCAATTTTTCCTGCTTCTTTTTCTATTTCGGTGAAGTTATTTACAATTGTTTCCATATTTGTGTTTGGTATTTTACTAAAATAAATAGTTGTGCTGTATATTAACTCTTCGCCCTCTTTATCTTGTGTTAGTATCTAAAGTTTTTGTGTTCATTTTGTGATGATTATCAATGATTTGTAAAAATCAATTTTGTATATATATCATTAAAATTATAATATAAAGGTATTTTATAGATATTAAAAATAAAAATACAATTATCTATTTATTAGTTAATTGTATTTTTTATCTTGTTGCAAATATGGGTTTGGATACGAGCTACAAGCTCGCACCAGCAGTGGGGATAATTTTAGTTTTTTTACAAATTTTCTTTTAATTTGTTTATACGTTTAAGCGACAAACCTGTAATATCTTGTATTATTATAGGGTCGTAGTTGAGTTTTAACATTTTTATTACATTTTTTTCAATTCCTTTTTCAATTCCTTTTTCAATTCCTCGTTCTATTCCTTTTTCAATTGCTTTTTCGTATCCTGATTTTGCAATTTTTCCTGCTTCTTTTTCTATTTCGGTGAAGTTATTTACAATTGTTTCCATATTTGTGTTTGGTATTTTACTAAAATAAATTGTTGTGCTGTATATTAACTCTTCGCCCTCTTTATCTTGTGTTAGTATTTTTACTAAATCTTTGAGTTTACGCAATTCCTGAAATACTCGTTCGGGACTTTCTTGGATATATTTCATCACAAACATACTAAATTTTATATTTGCTGTTTTAAATATTGTTAATATATCGTTGTTAGTCAAGCTTGTTGTATCAATTAATTCTACATCAAATATTGGCAAGTATCTTCTTAGTTCTGTGGGTAGTTTCTTTAGTTTATCAAATATTTTTAATACTGGCTTGCTTTTACCATGATGAAACAAAATAGGAATTACTGGCATTAAATCCTCTTTTTGTTTTATATTATAGAGCCAAACAGAAAAAATATAGGGCGTTTTTCACGAGTATCAATTTCTTCGTTACTTTTGAAATATTAAAATGCTCATTTACAAAAGTAAACTTTAATTCTAATATTTCAAAAAAGCCTTGAACTTGACACTCGTGAAAAACGCCAAATATAGCTACCAAGTTGCATTTCAATATTTGCCTCTTGTTTGCTTTTGTGTTCAAAAAGCAAAGCTATTTTAATGTTTTCGTTGCCGTAGTTGCAATTATAAACCAAATCGGAATACTCACTTGTAAGCTCCTTGTTGATATACGAATTGTTATCTAATTTGAGTGTGTCTAATGCCAATTTTTCCGATAGTTTGGGTAAAGTACCTTGTGGTAAATCGGTTATGTTTTCTGTTTTAGAAAAAACTTGCTTAAAATAGGCATCGTGATGATTTTTACTTAGACCTTTGTTTTTATTCATTATTGTGTTTTATCTTTAATTACAAAGATAAAATAAAAATAATAAAATATCAATAAAAATTTGGCTACCCACGTAAAGTTGGACACTTTATTGCACACGCCGTCAGGTGTTTTTCA
>JAOZTW010000824.1 GCA_029938985.1 Bacteroidales bacterium
AGCAATTAATCAATGCTTTAATGTTCTGGTAAAAAGTTTTCCTGACTTTTCAGTACTATTATATTTTAAGGTGTAAACCAATTTTTAATTCTTAATTCCTAATTTCTAATTATTTTTTATGGCATGGAATTGTAAAAAAGAATGAAGCTCCATTTCCTAATTCACTTTCAACCCATATTTTACCATTGTGTTTTTCAACAAATTCTTTACATAATATTAATCCTAAGCCAGTTCCTGTTTCATTGTCTGTTCCTAATGTTGAAATATTTTTATCAATTTTAAATAAATTTTTTACTACATCTTGCGATATACCTTTTCCATTGTCTTTCACTGCAATTTTAATCCAATTTCCATCTTGTTTTTCCGCCGAAATTTCAATTTTTCCGTTTTTATTTGTAAATTTTATAGCATTTGAAATTAAATTTCTTATAATTGTTCCAAACATTTTTTCGTCTGCATAAATTAGTTCTTTTTCTTTAATTTCATTCAAAATACTAATATTTTTTTTACTTGCTTGTGCCGCCAACACATATATTGTTTCGTACAATTGGGTTTTCATATCCAGTTTGATTGGATTGTATTTTATGCTTCCAGATTGCGACCGAGACCATGTTAAAAGATTTTCTAACAATTTATAAGATATTTCGGCACAAGAATTTATTGATTCAATAAATTTTTCTCGCATCTTTGCATCATAAGTTAAATGATTTTTTAACAAAAGTGAAGAAAAACCCATAAGAGCATTAAAAGGGTTTTTTAAATCATGAGCAATTATTGAGAAGAATTTGTCCTTAGTTGCATTTATTCTTTTTAGTTCTTTATTTTGCTTATTTATAATGTCCCTCGCTGTTTTTAATTCAAGATGCGTAAACAAACGAGCAAGCAATTCGGCGTTGTTAAACGGTTTTGTTATATAGTCAACAGCTCCAGATTCAAAACCTTTTACAATATCATTTTTTTCGTTTAGAGCAGAAAGAAAAATAATTGGTATCTCTTTGGTTTGCTCATCGTTTTTTAAAATTTCACAAACAGCATAGCCATTCATTTCTGGCATATTTATGTCTAATAGTATCAAATCTGGAAGTTTTTTTCTGGCAATTTTTATTGCCTGTTTGCCGTTTGATGCAAATAGAATTGCAATATTTTTTTTCCCAAGCATTCCGCCAAGTACTTGCAAATTTACTTCAATATCATCAACAATCAGTACTTTATATTTTTTATTTTTCATAAATTTTAATCTTTTTTATAATTATTGCAAAATCAGTTAATAAATTTTCTAATTCACTAAATTGATAACTTTTGGCAGCTGTAAGTATTTCAGTTCCCATATTTTCAAAGATAATAATTTTATAATCAATCCCCGTTTTTATCAATTTATTTGCAAATTTTTCACAATCATCAATATCCATTATATCATATACTTCTTCAAAAAGTATAAGTATTTCGTCTTTCAAATAGTTTTTAAATTTTTTGGAAAACTCTCCATTTTTTTCAATATAAGTAGATAGCTTAGAAATATAATTAATTGTTTTTGGCTTAATAATTTTTTCATTTTGGTTTTGTTCTGTATAAGGTAAAAATTTCATTAAACAAACTATAAGTTCATTTACTGTAATTGGTTTTTTTAAATAATCATCAAATAAAGAAGCATATTTTTCTTTGTGCAATTTCATTACCAAAGCTGTAAATGCAACTGCGGGAATTGAATTAAATTTTCCGTTTTCTTTCAAATATTTAATTGCTTTGTCGCCAGACATAACAGGCATTTGAATATCCATAAGGATTAAATCTATTTTATTGTTTTCCACAAATTCAATTGCTTCTTTTCCATTTTCAACTTCGTAAACAACACAATTACATTGTTCTAAATTATGTTTCACAACATCACGGTTTGATTTTGTATCATCAACTAATAAAATTTTTGCATTATCAAATATAATATTATTGGAAAATAAATTATCTGTTTCTAAATTTTTTATTTCAGTAGCATTTGCAATAGATATATTGTCAAGATAAATACGAAAAGAAGAACCTTTTCCTATTTCACTTTCAACAGTTATTTTGCCGTTCATTGCCTCCACCAATTTTTTGGTAATTGGTAAACCAAGTCCTGTCCCTCCATATTTGTTTGATTGCCCTTTTGTTTGAATAAAAGGAAAAAATATTTCTTCAATTTGCTCTTGTGGAATTCCAATACCAGTATCTTTTATTTCAAAAAATATATTTGTTTTATCATCATAATTTTTACAGCGATTTTCATTTTATTGCATCCAAATATTTTGACGTTTTTTTTATCTCTTA
>JAOZTW010000825.1 GCA_029938985.1 Bacteroidales bacterium
ATTAAGTTATTAAGTTATTGGCGTTTTTCACGAGTGTCAAGTTCAAGGCTTTTTTTAAATATTAGAATTAAAGTTTACCTTTGTAAATGAGCATTTTAATATTTCAAAAGGAACGAAGAAATTGATACTCGTGAAAAACACCAAGTTATTTTATTCAAAACTAACATTTTTCCACTCAGACCCATTGTGAATCTTTAATTTGTGATTAACGCCATCGTAATACATATCTCCTTCTGCTGCACTTGCTGGTACAGTACTACGAGGAGTTAACTGCATAACATCATTTATATTAACTTTTCCTTCTGTACCATTGTAAACAGTGTTTAGTTGCAAGTAGTTGTTATCAAATTCTCCTCTTATAAAGCAGCGTTCCGCAAAATCAGCATCAAGATTTCCGATGTAAAGTAAGTCGGAATCTGATGTAGCAGATTGATTTGCACCATATCCAATTATTATGTTTCTGTCTCCATCAGTTAATCCACCACCAGCAAAAGCACCAAGATAAACACTTCTTGAACCCGATGTGTTACTTTGACCTGCTCCTAAACCTAAATAAGTATTTCTTATACCATTAGTATTTGCTATTCCTGCTTCGGCACCAACAAAGGTATTGTAATTACCAAAGGTATTTTGCTCACCACTTTTATAACCAAAAAATGAGTTGTATTCACCAGATAAATTAAATATTCCAGAATTATTACCAACAAATACATTTTGAGAACCAGTATTTTCATTCAAAGCTCCATAACCACCTGTTGCAGAACCAATATATACATTATAACTTCCATTAGCTTGCCGTCCTGCACTTGTTCCAATATATGTATTTTCTACTCCAATAGTACCTTCTGCACCAGCTTGAAAACCCATATATGTATTTTGTTCACCCGAAATATTATTCATACCAGACCTACGTCCTACAAAAGTATTGTATCTTACATTTTCAGAATTAGCCCCCGATTCAGTTCCTATAAAAGTATTAAATCCATTAGTTACTTTATAACCAGCATATCTACCAATAATAAGATTCGAATTTGCATAAACAGAGTTCACACCAGCTTCATTTCCAATAATTATATTGTCAACACCAGATATATTGCTTATTCCTGCATTATTTCCAAAAAATATATTATTGCTTCCATCCTCATTTGCACTTCCGGCCATAAAACCAGCAAAAAAATTATTTGAACCAGTAGTATTATTTTTTCCCGTTTCAAATCCAAGAAATGAATTTTGTATTCCTGTACTAATTGAAGCTCCACTCTTTTTTCCTATAAAAAAGTTTTCTTCTTCTATATACATAATATTTTCAACAACACCTTTTATTGCTCCTGTATTTCCCACTGCAAATCCGCCTCTTGAACCTTTTGCTTGTTCGTCAACGTATATCCTTGCACTATCACGTGTTATCCTAAGCATTTCTTTTGATGACAGTGTTCCTTGTCCACTTACAACAAATCCAGAATTCTCTCCACCAACCTCACCTTCATTTACATACATCCTAACTCCTTCTGAATAAACTTCAAAAACATTATTATCCTCTCCTTTAATTGCTCCTGTATTACCTACTGCAAATCCTCCACGAGACCCTTTTACTGGTTCGTCAAAATAAATTCTTGCACTATCACTTGTAAGGCGAAACATTTCGTTAGCCGACGCTACTCCTTGCCCACTCACTACAAAACCTGATTTGTCGTTTTCAACTTCTCCTTCCTTTACATACATTCTAACCCCCTCAGGATAAACAGCAAATACAGGGTCTCCTGCACTATTTCTTACTTCAAATAATGCTTCTGGAGAGCTTGTTCCAATTCCTACTTTATCGCTATTTTGAGATAAATAAACAGAATTTGTACTCCCATTTCGTATCCAAGCATCGGAACCACCATTTGATAAATCAGACCAATTGCTTCCGTTATGAAAGAAAAAACTCTCGGTATCAACATCAAATACTAATAAACCTTGTGCAGGATTTGCAACACCCTCTCTCTGCTCTGTTGTCATGCGTGGAATTAACATTCCTTTTGATGTTGAATACACATCTAAAACTGCACTTTCGTCTGCTGTATGATTTTCATCGTCTGTTATAGTAATATTCTGTGCAAATACAGATGTAATACCTAACAAGATGAAAAAACTTAAAAATAATGGAAATTTTTTCATGTTAAAATGGTTTAATATTAATATTAATTTTTTGCCTTCATATTTACCAGATTATTAGATAGTTGTAGTTTTCTATTGAAAACACAACACCCAGATAATCAACATATTAAATTTTTACAAATAACACTTAATTAGCATAC
>JAOZTW010000208.1 GCA_029938985.1 Bacteroidales bacterium
CAATACTTTAGATAATTAAGTCTTAATATGTTACTTTGATTTTATTAAAAAGCAAGTAATCAATGCTTTAATGTTATGATAAAAAGTTTTCCCGACTTTTCAGATATAATGTAAAATAATTTTTCTTCAATTAATTTACATTTATTTAATATTTCTACATGATTTGTCCAATTAATTAAACTAAGAATTTTAGGAAAATTTTTTGTATCTTCAAATTGTCCAGTTTCAAACTGGACAATTTTATCTTCCTTATTATCAAACGAATTAATTTGTGCAGTTTTTGTCTGCACAAATTCGTTGTTTGTTTTTAGTGATGATAATAACAATAAAAATTGCTCCGAAGAATAGCACTCAAAAAACGCAACCATATTATAGATACCACTACGGCTATATCATTTTAAGCTTGGGGCTTTGGTTCGTAAATATTCCGATAGTTGTGTAACAACTTTGCTTCCCACTCGCTGTTTTTTATTTCTATGGATACATATTGTTCTACATTCCAAGAAATTGATATTCGTGAAAAACTCCTACAATTATTAACAACTTAAACTTGTCAATTATTTATTTTAATATGCCTTAATAATTTTGTATAAGTCTAAGTTTTTTGGTTGCTATGAGTGCCAAAAAAAGGATTAATTTTATTGAAAAAGCAATCGTTCTATAAATCTTTTGTAATCAGACATAGCATCAATAATAACTTCTCTTGCCTCTTCTGCTCCATAAGTATGTGTTATTTCGCATTCTAAGTTCTTAACACCGGGCATGTCTTTGTAGGTCAAAAAATAATGTTTCAACCGCTCAATTACAGATGCAGGACAATCGTTAATATCTTTATATTTTCCATATACCGCATCATTTTTAAGTACCGCAATAATTTTGTCATCAGCTTCGTTTCCGTCAATCATTCTAAAACCACCAATTGGAATCGAATTTACAAGTATATTCCCATGACTGATATCTTTTTCGGTTAAAATGCAAACATCAAGCGGATCTCCATCGCCAACAATATCTTCTCGTTTTAGAATTTTTGAACTTTTTTCTCCAACTTTATCTCCGCAATATGTTTGTGGCAGAAATCCATACAGAGCTGGCAAAATGTTCGAGTATTTTTGAGGTCTATCAATTATTAAATAACCTGTTCTTTTATCTACTTCGTATTTTACGGTATCGGTAGAAACCATTTCTATAAAACTTATTACTTCTTTTGGTGAATTTTCACCAATATTAACTCCATGCCAAGGATGTGCTTTTTGTCGTAAACCAAGCAACTTCCCAATAGGATCAATAAGTGTTGTTTCCATTTATATTTATATTTTTGTTTATGAAAAATTTGTGCAAAATTAAAAAAAAAAAGAATATATCAATTAAGTTATATGTTAATTTTTCATTAAAAAATTCTACATGCTAATAAAGATTATATTATTATTAATTATAATAATCTGAATAACAATACAATTATAATATTAATTTAAAAATAAAATTATTAAAATTTGTATTTAATATTTTTATTTTTACATTTATTTTTTTATTCATTTTATTTTGAGTTCAATTTACTTTAATAAAAAACCTAAATGTAAAAATAAAAAATCATTTTGAAGTATTATATCTGTAGATATAAGGTGTTTTTTTATGAGTTTATTAACACAAAAAATGACAAAAAATAATTAAATATATTAATTATAAGTGAAAATGAAATAATAACAAAAAAATAAATTATGAAAATAAAAATAACTATTTTATTACTGGTTTTTGCAACTACCACATTGTTTGCACAAACAAAGATTTCGGACGGAGAAGAAGTTTATGGTACTTGGAATAAATTGGGTTCTCCATATATAATATATGGTGAAGCTATTGTACCAACAGGAAAAATTTTGAAAATAAAACCAGGTGTAGAAGTTCGTTTTAAAACTGGTACTGACAGAGATTACAGAATAGAAGACAAATTAAATCCATATTTTAATGTGGGTTTTTTAAGAGTAAAAGGACAATTAATAGCAGTTGGTAAAAAAAATAATTTGATAGTTTTTACTCACAATGAAAAAACGGGATATTGGGGTAATGTTTTTTTTGATAACAGTAAGGACAATCATCTAAAATATTGCAAATTTGAATTTTCATATTATATGAGATCAGTACTTCCAAATGACATTAATGGTACTGCTGCTACTTCGTTTGTTAACTCTTCGGGTGTTGTAGAAAATTGTTTATATTATAATAATGGTTGGACTGCAATAAATTGTAAAAAAAATTCAAATATTACAATCAAGAACAATACAATAATTGATAATCAATATGGTATTGAATGTAACTCAAGGTCGGTACCGAAAATAACAAATTGTATTGTTTGGAATAATAGAACAGCCGATTTTTTTGTTAATGGAGGAAGCAAACCACAACTCTCATATTGTTTAATAACTAATTACGATATAGTTGATGGTATTGATAATAAAGGTAAAAATATTTACAACAAAAATCCCCGTTTAGATAAAAACTTTAAACCTAAAAA
This sequence comes from Bacteroidales bacterium, assembly GCA_029938985.1. GTDB lineage: Bacteria > Bacteroidota > Bacteroidia > Bacteroidales > JAOZQN01 > JAOZQN01. The sequence goes on from JAOZTW010000208.1 coordinate 2,510, forward strand.
AAACTCTCCTTGCATAAAAAAGGGAAAAAAGAAAAAAAATATAGGAGCTTTTTAATTAGGAATTAGGAATTAAAAATTAAGAATTGGTTTATACCTTTAAAATTAAACTTTAAAATTTATGAAAAATTACATTCTCATTTTTGTTTTTTTGATGACTATCAGTTTTGCTTTTTCTCAACAAGAAACAAACAGTAAGTTAACACATCAGGCCACACCAGATGAGCTGGCTAACAAACATTTAATTGGCAAAAATTTTCAAGAAACCGACCCGCCAGTTGGTGAAGTAAGAAATATTGCAGAATGGGAATCTATGGAAGCCGTTTTAATATCTTATACAGGAGAATTTGGAATACCTTATAGTTTAATTCAAGATATGTCTGAAAACAATACTGTTACAACAATTGTAAGCGGTACAACTCAAGAAAACACAATTAGAGGATATTACACAAGTAATAATGTAAATATTGACAATTGTAATTTTTTACACGCACCTGTTAATAGTTACTGGACAAGAGATTTCAGTCCTTGGTTTATTGCTGTTGATAATAGTGAGGTGTCAATTGTAAATTTTCCATACAACCGTCCTCGTCCTGATGATAATGATATTCCAATTGAAATGGCTACTTTTTTAGATGTTCCACTTTATGGAATGAATGTGGTTCAAACTGGAGGAAATTATATGACCGATGGAATGGGTATTAGCGGCTCTACACCAATAGTTTATACAGAAAGTGCTGAGTCTGGGGTATCGCAAAGCGAAGTTGATGAAAGAATGTTGAGTTATCTTGGAATTCATACATATCATGTTGTGGACGACCCAATGGACGATTATATTGACCATATAGATTGTTGGGGGAAATTTTTAGATGTTGATAAAATTTTAATAACGGAAGTTCCTGAATCTGATTATCGTTACGATGATTATGAGGCTACTGCTGCATATTTTGCAGAACAAAATTGTTCTTATGGTTACCCATATCAAGTACATAGAGTTCAAGCTGCTACTTACAACGACTACGATGTTAACCCTTATACCAATGCTTTAATATTAAACAACCAAGTTTTTGTTCCTCAAACAGGCTCAAGCTATGACAACGATGCAATTGCTCTATATGAAGAATTAATGCCTGGTTACGAAATAATTGGAGTTTATAGTAACTCGTGGATAAATTCAGACGCACTACATTGTCGCACTCACGGAGTTGCTGATAGAAACATGTTGTATATCAATCATATTCCATTGTATGGTACAATAGATTCATATAATGGATATTTGCTTGAAGCCGAAATTTATTCTTATGCAGGAAATGATTTATTAACAGATTTTCCTAAATTACATTACAAAGTTGATAATGGAGAATACAAAGAGTTAATAATGACAGGATTAGAGACAAAAACAAATACATATCAAGTAGTAATTCCTGAACAAACTGAGGGCAGTGAAATTTCATATTATATTGAGGCCGAAGACATTAGTTCAAAACATGAAACTCATCCACAAATTGGTATATATGACCCACATATTTTTACAGCCAGTAGTAGTTCTCCTGCAATTGTAAAAGAAAATACAGAACAAGACAATTTTAATATTTATCCAAATCCAAGTATTGGACACTTTTTTATTTGGTTAGATTATGAAAAAAATACAGAAATTGATATAAATATAAATTCTATTACAGGAAAAAATATTTATAACGAAAAAACTTTTGTGGAAAGCAATTTACATAAAATTGATATACCTATTTCGCAAGGAGTTTATATTTTAACTATAAAAACCAATAAGAATACAATTTCAAAAAAATTAATTATTAAATAATATATAAAAATGGATTACAATTTTACAGCAATAGAACATAGATGGCAACAATATTGGGACACAAATAAAACGTTTCAGGTAGAAATAGATACATCAAAACCGAAATTTTATGTACTTGACATGTTTCCTTATCCTTCTGGAGCAGGGCTACATGTGGGGCATCCGCTTGGATATATTGCCTCTGATATTTATACACGTTTCAAAAAACTACAAGGTTATAATGTGTTACACCCAATGGGATACGATGCCTTTGGACTTCCTGCCGAGCAATATGCAATACAAACAGGAACACATCCAGCAACAAATACCAACAAAAATATTATTAGATATAGAGAACAGTTAAAAAGAATTGGTTTGGCTTATGACTGGAATAGAGAGATTAAAACATCTGATCCTAAATATTATAAGTGGACACAATGGGTGTTTATAAAAATGTTTAATCATTGGTTTAACAACCAAACACAAAAAGCCGAACCTATTGAAAGTTTGATTAAAATTTTTGAAACAGATGGCAATTTGTTGGTAGATGCTGCATGTTCGCCTGTTCCTAAATTTCATTCAGCTGTTTGGAACGGTTTTGAAGACAACGAGAAAGAAGATATTTTGCAAAGATACAGATTAGCTTTTAGAGCAAAATCAATGGTGAATTGGTGTGCAGAACTTGGTACTGTACTTGCAAACGACGAGGTTAAAGACGGAGTTTCTGTTCGTGGAGGATTTGAGGTTGTGCAAAAACCTATGATTCAATGGTTGTTGCGAGTAAGTGCCTATTCAAAACGACTTTTAGATGGACTTGATAATGTTGATTGGACTAATTCATTAAAAGAAATTCAACGCAATTGGATTGGACGTTCACAAGGGGCTAATGTTAAATTTAAAATTGCAGGTAAAAAAACAGATATTCAGGTATTTACAACCCGACCAGATACTATTTATGGAGCTACTTTTATGGTGCTTGCTCCCGAAAACAAATTATTAAGAGTACTTGTTACTGATAATCAGGAAGAAGAAATAAATAATTATATTAAAAAAACAAGTAAACGCACAGAACGTGAACGAATTGCTGACACAAAATCTGTTTCAGGTGTTTTTACAGGTGCTTATGCGGTTAACCCGTTTACACAAAAAGAAATACCTATTTGGATTAGCGATTATGTTTTGGCAGGATATGGTTCGGGAGCAATAATGGCAGTGCCAGCTCACGATAGCAGAGACTACGCATTTGCAACTTTTTATAACTTACCAATTACACAAGTTGTTGAAGGTGCAGACATTACAGCGGCTTCGTATGATGATAAAAATGGGAAAATGATTAATTCCGGTATTATCAATGGATTGGAAGTTGGTGATGCTATTAATAAAATAATTGATGAAATTGAAAGACTTGAATTGGGAGAACGTAAAATTAATTACCGTTTGAGAGATGCAATTTTTAGTCGTCAAAGATATTGGGGTGAACCATTTCCTATTTATTACAAAGATGGTATTGCTTGCACTTTGGACGAAAATAAGTTACCACTTGAATTACCTGATATAGATAGTTACAAACCCACCGAATCAGGTGAACCACCTTTGGCTCGTGCCGAAAATTGGAAATTTGCAAACGAATTTCCTCTCGAAACCAGCACTATGCCAGGTTTTGCTGGCTCATCGGCGTACTATTTGCGTTATATGGATCCTCACAACAACCAAGCTCTTGTTTCTAAAGAAGCAAATGAATATTGGCAAGATGTGGATTTGTATATAGGTGGAACTGAACATGCTGTAGGACATTTGATTTATTCACGTTTTTGGAACAAGTTTTTATACGATATTGATTATACTGTTAAAGATGAGCCTTTTAAAAAACTTATAAATCAAGGAATGATTCAGGGGCGTTCTAATTTTGTGTACAGAATAAAAAATACTAATACTTATGTTTCGGCAAATTTAAAAACTCAATACGATTGTACTGAAATACATGTTGATATAAATATTGTTGATAAGGATATTCTTGATTTAGAAAAGTTTAAACAATGGATGCCCGAATATTATAATGCTGAATTTATTTTGGAAAATGACAAATATATTTGTGGTTATGCTGTTGAAAAAATGTCAAAATCGATGTATAATGTTGTAAATCCTGACGATATTATTGAACAATACGGAACTGATACTTTGAGACTTTACGAAATGTTTCTTGGACCATTAGAACAATCAAAACCTTGGGACACAAAAGGTATTGAGGGAGTACATAAATTTTTGCGTAAACTTTGGAGGCTTTTTCATAATGCAAATAATGAAGTAATTATTTCGGAAGAAAAAGCAAATGCCCAAGAATTGAAAATTTTGCATAAAACAATTAAGAAAATTAAACATGATATAGAAAATTTTTCTTTCAACACCTCTGTTAGTGCTTTTATGATTTGTGTAAACGAGTTAACAAGTTTGAAATCTTACAAAAGACAAATACTTGAACCATTAACAATTATACTTTCTCCTTTTGCTCCACATATAGCAGAAGAATTGTGGGAAAAACTTGGAAATTTCGCTTCTATTGCTGATACTATTTTTCCGATGGTAAACGAAGAATATTTAAAGGAAAACACTATTACATATCCTATTGCAATAAATGGAAAAACCAAAACCACAGAAGAAATTGCGGCAGAAACACCAAAAAATGAAATTGAGAAAATAGCATTATCAAACAATAAAATTGCAAAACAGATTGAAGGGAAAAAAATTATAAAAGTAATTGTTGTCCCCAAAAGAATGGTTAATATTGTTGTAAGATAATTTATAAATTTATTAGTCCCAGTTTTTAAATAGCTAATTGAATTGGGACTTTTCACAAATTAAAGGCAGTTTTAAATAATAATTTTTAAACTAAAACATTATGCTTTACACAAACTATCACACACACAGTAAATGGTGCGACGGGAAATTAAATCCAGAAAATTATGTAACCGAAGCAATTAACAGAAATATGTATGCTTTAGGATTTTCGGGGCATTCTCCACTGCCTTTCAAATCTTGGTGGAATATGAATTACGAAAATTTAATAAAATATTTTTCGCAAGTAAAAAAATTGAAAAAGCAATACGAGGGACAATTAAAAATATATCAAGGTATTGAGGCAGATTATATTGATGGTGTTTCGAGTCCAAGCAATTTTAAACATTTTGGTTTGGACTATGTTATTGGAGGCGTGCATTATATAGGTAAGTTAAACGAAGACGAATATTTTGATTTTGATGATAATCCTGAAAAATTCCAAAGAGGAATTGATGAAATTTTTGAAGGTGATATTAAAAAATTAGTTAAATATTACTACGAGCAAATAATGAAAATGGTGTTGAACGACCCACCAGATGTTATTGCACATTTAGATTTGATACTAAAATTTAATAAAGATAATGCCTTTATTAATACAGAAGAAAAATGGTATAAAGATATTGTGTTTGAGACCTTAGAAGTGATTGCTAAAAGCAATTGCATACTGGAAATGAATAGCAGAAGTTATTTTAAAAAATTGCTTTCGGAGTTTCACCCAGCACCATTTATTGTTAAACAATGCAAAGAACTGAATATTAATTTTACCATAAATTCAGACGCTCACACACCACAAGAAGTAAATTCATATTTGCAACAACAAGCGAATTTATTAAAAACTTTTGGATACAAAGAATCAATGATATTTGATGAAAAAGGTTGGTATAAAAGCCCTATTTAAAAAGAAATTTTGTGAGACTATTAACACGCTTTGTTCATGAGTTTTTTAGAAAAAACAAATAGATAGAAATAAATAGTGTATTGATACTTAAACTACTAAAACTAATGATTTGTGTGTACAACCTTCTGTTATAACAATACATTAATGATTAGATAGTCCCTACAAAACAGTGTTGGTATGATTAACAAGTATTTACAAAAATATG
>JAOZTW010000826.1 GCA_029938985.1 Bacteroidales bacterium
AGCAATTAATCAATGCTTTAATGTTATGATAAAAAGTTTTCCCGACTTTTCAGTATATTAATAAAATAAATAAAAAGATGTTGATTTTTTATGTCAATTTTTTTATGCAAAATATGTGGTAAAGACAAGGTATGCCTTGTCTCTACGGCAAATTGTACTGCAAATTGTATGTTTTTTAATATTGCTGAAAATTTTTCCCGACTTATCAGTAATTAATACAAAAGTTGTTTTGCATTTTCAATGGCTGCATTAGTAATATTTTTCCCACTAAGCATTTTTGCTATTTCTGTTATCCTTTCGTCGGAATTTAATTTTTTAATATTTGAGTTTGTCGTATCTGTTTTTTCTGTTTTGTAAACAAGATAATGAAAATCTCCCTGTGCTGCAACTTGCGGAAGATGAGTAATATCTATTACCTGTAAGTTAGAAGACATCTTTTTCATTATAGCCCCTACCCTACTCGCTATTTCTCCTGAAACACCAGAATCTATTTCATCAAAAATAATTGTGGGTAAAACTTTTGATTTTGAAATTAAATATTTGAGACTTAGCATAAAACGAGACAACTCTCCTCCCGAAGCAACTTTGGATATTTCTTTTACTTCAATCTTTTTGTTTGCAGAAAACAAAAATTTAATAGCATCAAGACCTGTGTTTGAGAAGTTTGATAATTTTTCTTTTTTTATTATAAAAATTGAATTTGGCATACCAAGCAAAGAAAGTAACTTTATTACTTCTTTTTCTACTTTTGGTATTATTTTTTTCCTATTTTCGGATAACTCTTCGCATTGTTTCTTTAATTTTAACTCTTGTTTTTGCATAAGAGTCTTTTTTTCAAGTATTAAATCATCAAAAGAAGAGATTTTTTCCAATTTAACTTCCAACTCTTGTTTTAAATTCAAAAGTTCTTTTATTGTAGTTAGGTTGTATTTTTGTTGCAAACCATATATTGTGTCTAATCTTTGTGTAACAAACTCTAACTTCTCTTGATTATGTTCAATATCTTCTGAAAGAATTTCGGTTTCATTTGTAAGGTCTTGTAATTCAATATAAACACTATTTAATCGTTTATGTATTTCTTTGGCTATGGGAAATATAGGACGAATTTCGTCTGAAATATTAGTACAATTTTTTAACATACTTAAAATTGAAACCTCGTTGGAAGACAGCAAAGAATTTATTTGCAATAAGTTTGTTTTAATCTCTTCGGCATGTTTTAATACATTTTGTTCTGTCTCAAGTGTGTCTTGTTCGTTTTCTTCTAATTTTGCTTCATCTATTTGATTAAATTGATACTGATAATAATCAAAATCAGATTTTTCTTTTTTTGCCTTTTCTTGTAAATTTTTTATTTCTTTCTGTAAGGAAGTATATATTTTATATGTTTTTTGATATTTTTTAAGTAAATCAGTATTTTTGGCGTAAGCATCAACCACATCTAGCTGAAAAGCAGTGCTATTGAGCTGTAATGTATCGTGTTGCGAATGTATATCCACCAAGTGTTTACCTATTTCCTTTATAATATTTAAAGTTACGGGAGTGTCATTAATAAAAGCTCTTGTTCGTCCTGTTGGTTTTATTTCTCTTCTTATAATGGTGTCATCAAAATAGTCTAAATCATTGTCTTCAAAAAATTTAATTAAATTATAATTCTTTATTGAGAACTGTGCTTCTACTATACATTTTTTATTTTTGTCTCTTATAACTGAGTAATCTGCTCTTTGTCCAAGTAAAACACCCAATGCTCCAAGAAGAATAGATTTTCCTGCTCCTGTTTCACCAGTTATTATTGAGAATCCCTTATTGAAATTTATCTGCAATTGGTCTATTAGTGCGTAGTTTTTAATCTTTAACTGTTCAAGCATTTTATTTATTCTATCAATTTTTAATTTTAAATACTAACAAAAAAATTATTTTTGTTCTCATTTTGATGTTTGAAATAAAAAGCAACTTTAAATGATTTATTTGATAATTCCAAATTTAATTCAACTTTTTTCTAATTTTACATAATAAAGCGAACTATTGAAAAGCAATAAAGAAAAAAATATTACTATAAATTGTTTGATTATCAGCATAACATAAACAGAGTTCAATCTTGTGAAAGTCAGCGAATTTATGAAAACAATGCAACAATAAATTTTAATATTTTAATAAAGTTTTCCAATCTCTTAATAACTTTATTCTTTGTTTTATTTTTAATTTTATTTATGATTTATTTGGATTTTTTTAGTTCTGTAATAATAATTGGCTCATATAGTTTTTTTACGGATGTCGATTATTATTATTTTTATTTTTTCAA
>JAOZTW010000827.1 GCA_029938985.1 Bacteroidales bacterium
TATTTTTGTAAATACTTGTTAATCATACCAACACTGTTTTGTAGGGACTATCGGTAATTCCACAACAACAGTGGTTAGTGATAATAATGGAGAATTTGGATTTTCTGCAAAAGCTGGCGATAAAATAACTATAAAATCAAAGAGTAATAAAGTATGTCCTAACGAATACATTGATACAACCGTTATAATAAATGCAGATTTTATAAAATTAAAAGAAGATCCATCTAAACGTATTATTCCTTTATGTAAAAAACTTGCAACAGTGCAAAAATTTAGAAATATTGATGCAGATAATCCTTCACAAGGTATATCTGGTGTAAAAAATACTGTTTCAGTTGATGGAGGCAATAATTTTATTGTAACAAGTGGAACAGATGGTTGGTTTGAAATTGATAATGTATTTGAATGTCAGACTATTAGAATAATTGCTGATGGAACTTCTGTAGGTTACGGAACAAATTCTACTAAAATTAATCCGAAAAAATATTCAGAAATAACGGCACCTACACATCCACAAGATAAACGAGACATTCCTCTAAAATCCAACCCGATAAGAGTAAAATTTTGTGATGTTGATCAAAATAGTAATATTTTAGATGGTGCTACAAATGATGTTTACATAAACGGTAGTTTGGCTTATACCAAAAATGGTGGTTGTTTTTTCGTAGATGCAAAACCAGATGATAAAATAAAAATAGTAGGCAAATACGATGGTCAAATAAATGATACCAAAGTAAATGGCTCTCGTACCCTCAAAGACTTAGAAAATGCAAATCAATCTGATAGAAATATACCATTTGAAGAACTTGTTCCTGTTCTTGGCTGTGAAGGTAGTGATAATGGAAGTAATAAGGACAGTAAACGAAAACATGACCTACAGGGTTGTGATAATTTTACAATAACTTGGAATTTAGGAGGTGAATACCCAGACGAAATAATAATTTATTGTGGAACGGGAGCAACAAAACGCAAAATTTTCACAACAGGCTTAGTTAAAGGTACTGGGTCAAAAACTCTAAACTGTTCTAAAAAAAGAATTTTAATAAAAGTTAAAGCAAATTCAGATAAAGGCACTTCATGGAGTTATGATTTAAAATGTAATTGCAATTAATCATTTAGTGCAAAATTGAAATTTTGATAATACACAACATTAATTGAGCTAATAATCCTATTTTGTAAAAAATAAAAAAATGGTAAACTCAAAATAAATATGAAAAAAATTATACTAATATTATTAAATTTACTAATAATTATCTATTTTTCAGTAGCACAAAAATATGATGTTGTTATCAATAATTTTCAAATAAACAATGATATAAATAATAATATCTTGGTTACACAGTTGTCCACAGAATTTGAAAATCAGTTTAAAAACAAATTTGGTAATTATTTTAATTTTAAAAAAAAAGTAGGACTTGTTAGTTCTTTTTCACTTACAATTAATATTTTTTGAAATTTTCAAAAAAAACCTTGACTAAATCTAATCAAGGTTTTTTTATGTTATTCAAATTTCTGCATTTCTTTTATTTTTTGCTCATCACTTACTTTTGTGTAAATTTGAGTTGTACTAATATCTCTGTGTCCAAGTAGTTTTTTTATTGTTAGGAGCGGAATACCAAGTGAATAACCTACGGTTGCAAATGTGTGTCTGGCACAATGGAAACTAATTTTTTTATCAATGTTAGTAATTTTCATAATCTTTTTTAACCGCTTATTAGTTACTTGATTACATGCAACATTAAAAACCTTTTGATTAGGATAATCGCTTTTCTCTATCAGTTCTCTACTTGCCTTTATCAATGGAATTGAAACAAATTTTTTAGTTTTATGAGTTTCTATTTTTATAAAAATCGTTTCTTATATTTTTATAAAAGCTAATGACCTATTCCATGTAATAGGTTTGTTATTAAGAACTTCAATCATGTATTTCTTATATTCATGTAGAAATTTTAAATCAATATCGGTAATATCAATTTTATTTCTAAATTTCTTTATTTTACTAATATTACCTTTATACATTCGCAAAGTTTCCTTTGCATAACTTTTTTGTTCCAATTCATTATAAATGAATTTAAAAAAGTCTGTACTATCTTGATTTTCGTTTGTAAACTCTTTTGTGAATAAATTTATTGTCAAAGGTTTGTCATTAAAAAAATGGCTATCTATTATTGATTGAGCTTTATTTCTATACTTTGCAATATATTTGTTTTTTTTTTGGAAAAGAATATCCGACCTTTTTACTAAAGTTTTTGTTTTATTCCAATCTTTTGAAAGCACCCTAACATTAAGGGTAAAAA
>JAOZTW010000828.1 GCA_029938985.1 Bacteroidales bacterium
TTTTTTATAAATTGCATAAAATTAATTTTTTGTAATACTACTTGTAAAATACTGATATTATGTCAATTAAGTGTTTTTATTGATTTTTAATATATTATCTTTTTGTAGTAAAATTACAACTGTTTGATAATTATATTATTATGAAAGCAAAAACTTTAGTATATTATAAGTAGTTAATCATATAATAAACGTCACTTTTTAAGGTCAATTCTATCATTATGCCTCGTTGTAAAAGATTACCATATAACTGAAAAGTCGGGAAAACTTTTCAGTTATATTAAAAACATACAATTTGCTGTTCAATTTGCCGTAGAGACAAGGCTTGCCTTGTCTTTACAACATATTTTGCATATAAATTTGACATAAAAAAACAACGTATTTGTATTTATTTCAGTAATATACACTTGTTCTTTTTACTTTTATCTTCTTCAATAAACACGCAAATATCCTGATATTATTATATTTATTGATTGTTAAAAACAAAAATAACTTCGTTTAAAATTGTCAATTTTTCATTGAATAGTTCTTAAAAAATAAGATTCTAAATTTTCTTGCTTTACTTGCAATAAAGTTGGTGGACATTTAGAATTAACAAGTAGAGTTGCTATTTCTTCGGGTTTGTTAATTGCTTTGGTGTCAGAAACAATTTATAGTGTTATCATTTATTTTACAATTTGCAAATCCATTTTCTATAATAATAGAATGTGCAGATTTAAGGTCTTTTGTTTGTATTAAAAGATTTTTTTCACATAAAGAATTTAGTTTGTTGGCATTAAATTCTTGCACGAGTTTGCCATTATGTATTATTCCAATTTTTGTACAAAATTTTGATATTTCTCCAAGAATACGGCTTGAGATAAATATTGTTACTCCTTGATTTTCGGCTAAATCAATAAGCATTTCACGAACTTTGTGAACACCAGCTGGGTCTAATCCATTTGCTGGTTCATCTAAAATTAATATTTCTGGATTATGAATTAGAGCTTTGCAAGTCCCAAACGTTGGGCGTTTTTCACGAGTGTCAAGTTCAAGGCTTTTTTGAAATATTAGAATTAAAGTTTACCTTTGTAAATGAGCATTTTAATATTTCAAAAGTAACGAAGAAATTGATACTCATGAAAACGCCTTTTTTTAATATGCCTTACAACACTGTTGGGCTATCTAATTTAGAAACAGTTGCCCAGTAATTACAAGTTTTGCATAAGTTCAAAGTATTCTCTTTTTTATTTATATGTATTTTACGCAGTTCTTTTATTTCATTTCCTCTCCAAATTTCAACTATTGACTGTTTATTGGTGTTCCCAATTATAAGGCTTTGGGTCTAATCCATACAACAAACAGATACTTTTCCATCGGAATTAACAAAAAAATTATTCCACAAAGAAGGACAAGGGTATCTTTTTATATTAACCTTCTCGGCTTCTAAAACTCCCCAAGTAAGTTTTTCATATACAACAATTTTAACATCGTAAGCAGACCAGAACTTTTTGAATTGTTCAATTTCATTTTTCATTTCTGAATATTCAGGTAGGTTTACAATTTGTACAACAGTTTTGGTTTTCCATTTTGCATCTTTTTTTAGTTTCAAAAATGTGAGAATATTTTCAATAATAATCTGAAAACCATGCCCTCTCACTTTTTTATAAAACTCTGGCGAGGCAGCTCCAATGCTAAAATTTATAGTATCAATTTTGTTTTGCAGTATTGCTTTACTTATTTTGGAAGTTAACTTATGAGCATTTGTGGTAAGATATACATGATGTTGTTTATTCTTTTTTACTCGTTCAAGAATATCAATAATGTTGGGATGCAACAATGGTTCACCATCTTTATGAAGTGCCAGATTTGTAACTTTATTGTTATCAATTTCATCTATAAGTTTATAAAATAGTTTCATATTCATTATTCCCATTTTCCTTGCTTGCTCTTTATATTCTTTATTATGAGAGGGACAATGGATACATGATAAATTACAAATACTTGCTATTTCTATACCTACAGAATTAGGAAAATGAAAATCAACAACTGGTAATCGTCCAGTAATTTTTTTGGCTTGGAAAAGAAGATTATGCCCTAAATTAGATTTTTTTAAAGACTTTGTTATCTTTTTTTTTATAGATTTCATTTATTTTTTTTTAGTTCCTTTATTCTTTCAACATCTATATAGTGAGTCGAATATTGAATTTCAATATTTGGCATTTTTCATAAATGCAAATTACTGCCTTATTTTGATTATTATAAAATCCTCATTTACAATAAGTAAACTGCGGTATTTAAAAAATAAAAATGCCT
>JAOZTW010000829.1 GCA_029938985.1 Bacteroidales bacterium
TACAATTGCCTGATAATAAATAAATTAGAACTGTTGATTTTCAAGTTGGGTTAAAGATATTGAAGACATAACTTACAATGAACTTGAGATGAATGAAACAAAAAATGCTCAGTACTATTATGACATTGACAGTTGTGTTAATTCTTCTTGTATATATCTGTATCCTAATGAATTATTTAGTTTTTCATTTCCAGAAGGTACTACATTATATCATCAATTTTACTTAGAAATATATAATTATACCATTGTTGATTCTGTAATATATACAAATTACTTTGACTATATCGAAATAAAATTGAATAATGGGAGTATTGTTGCTTCAAATAAATATATTTTAAATATTTTAAATGTTAATCAACGCTCTAAGATACATTCCTTAATTATAAAATAAAATTAAAAATGGCAAAAACATTCATACCATTAACAAAGTTTGTAAATAGATTACCACAATATATTTATGACTCACCACAAATAGACAAAATTGGTTTGTATGATTTTAGTAATCATACAGTTTCAGATGATTGGGGAACAGCAGGAGAATTAATTTATTTCGAGGATATTGTTATAGGAATATTTGATGGATGTAATATTATACTTCCTAACTTAGATTTTTCTACTATTATTCCATTTAGTTCAAATGTAGATTCAAATTTCAGGATAGATTTATCAAAAATCTCACTGGTTTTCGAAATTACCTCAAATAATTTAAAAGCAGTAGTTTTGGATACAGAAAATAACTGGCAAAATAAAGAAAATGACTCAGGTGAGCAATTACCGATAGGTTTTTTGATGGAAAATGTTGGTATAATGTATTTAATACGAGAAGAAAACGATTTAATCAATATTAAATTTAATAGAGAATCGAATACAAATTTTGACTATTTCAAAATAGAGGGAACAAAATATGTTGTAGAAGTTAGAGAAATAAAGCTTGTTCCGCAAGCAGATGAAAGTTTACAACTAAAAATTACTTCGGCAAAACTACATTTTCCTAAGTTTTCATGTTTACGAGAAATAAATCGTTCAGCAGAATTATATGGAGACAATATTATAATTTCAGATGCAGGTACGGATATGGGTATTTCAGGAAATTTTAATTTAAAACGACTTCGTAAACCTGCCTCCAGAGTCTATTTAGAATTAAATGATTTAATAGCTTTTGTAATTAACGAACATAATGTAGAGTTGGCAAATAACGAAATTCAAAATCAGATTATTAAAGGTAATATTTTGTTTCCATTTATTAAAAAAAATATTTATGAAGATGAAAATAATATTGATGATGATTATGTTTTTGAACTGACTTTTCAAAATAATAATACAGTAAATGTTATTGTTTCTAATTTTAATTTAGTTAATCCTGTATTTAATATTGCAGAATTATTTGAATTAACTTTTATAGATATAAATATTAACTTTGACGATACAGGATTTATAGATCCAACAAATATTATAGGTAATTTAACTATTCCAAGTTTTTCTCAAAACATTGAATTTGCAATATCAGCACAAAAAAATACTTCAGACAAGTATTACATGCAGTTAGAAATGACTACAACAACAGAAAATTGGTTGTCATTCTTTAATTTTGAGTTTAAATTCGACTACCTTAGCCTTACTTTCGATAGAGATGGTTTTACTGATGATAACACAGTTATTTCAGGAGAATTTAAAATACCAATGCTATCTGAAGAAGCTAAATTTGATTTTGACATTTCAATAAAAACGAACTCAGAAGGACAAAAATATCTCAATCCTGTTATTACCCCTATAGGTTATTTACCTCCTTTTTTCAATTTTTTATCATTAAAATTTACAGAATTTCAATTTTCTTTCAATAAGTTGGGTTTTACCAACAATGATTATTCAATTAAAGGTTTAATAAACTTACCAATTAATGATGGTGGATTAGAGTTAGCCTTTAATACAGCGTTAGAAGAAGATGACTCACAAAATAAATATATTAAAGTAAGTGCCACAACAAATGACAATTGGCACGATTTACTTGGTATTTTACAAATACAAATAAACAGTCTTGATTTTTCTTTTAATCAAAATGGACTCATTTTAGAAGAAAATATAATAAGTGCAAAAATCAAATTTCCTAATTATGACAATGAAACAGATGTTACAATAGCATTATCTAATGGCGAGGCAACACTAAATATTGGAAGTTTTAGTATTGATTATGGTCTCGTTAAATTGAACTTTAACTATTTAAATATAGTTTTTGGTGATGAAGGAATTTCAATAGCCTCAGAGTTAACTCTCCAAGTTGGAAATGTAGCTT
>JAOZTW010000209.1 GCA_029938985.1 Bacteroidales bacterium
AAGCAATTAATCAATGCTTTAATGTTATGATAAAAAGTTTTCCCGACTTTTCAGCTTAAGGAATGATACAATTATTCAATTATGTGATTACAAACCAATAGAAAAGTTTAAATGGTTTATTATTAGTTTTAATATGCCAAACAAAATAAAATCCTCTTTGTAGGATTCAATAACTAATACATTATAAAAATGTCTCGTAAAGAGATGAGAAAATAAATTATTTAAAGATGAAAAAAAATATAATTCTTACAGTATTAATAGTTGTTATTAACAGCTTTTTGTTTGCACAAAATGAATATAAATACGAATTTCACGGTATTGTTGAAGATAACAATATGCCAGTTTCTCAGGTAAATATAAGAATTTATCAAGAGCAAAACTTGGTAACCAGTCAAGTAAGCCTATCTAATGGATACTATAAATTTTTTCTTGATTTTAATACAAATTATTTTATTGAATTTTCTAAAAAAGGATTTAAACCTAAAAGAATATTTATTTCTACCAAAATAGCAGAAGATAAATTAAATTCTAACTTAGAATCAAATTTTTTCACAATCAATTTAATAAAAGGGGTGAGTACTGGCGACGAAAAAGTTGAGTTTTTACAAATATCAGACTCTACAGGTGATATAATTGTTGCTGGAAACGATTTAACAAACAGCAAAATAATTAAAGCAGAAATGTTGGCAAACGAAATACTTGCTCGTGCATATTTTCAAGCAGATTCTATTGTTAATATTGCAGAACTAACAAGAGATGAGATAATTGAAAATTACAAAAAATACCAAACAAATCAAAATAGTGTTATCAAAAATAAAAATAAAATAATTGAAGAATATACAGACAAAGACTCAATTATTGTAAATTCAACTCAGGATAGTCTGGATTTAATAAACGAAATAATTAATTTAGGAAAAGATAAAATGGAGGATTTAAAGAAAAAATTAGAGCTTGCAAAAAAGTCTAATGATACTTTATTGATAGCAGAACTTCAAGAAGAATTATTGCAATTTGATGCAAAAATCAAAATATTGAAAGACATGGCAGATAAGTATGAAACACAAATTAGTTTACAGAACATAACTTTGCAAAAAAGAAAAAATATTTTAATCTTCTTTTTTGTCTCTTCAATTTTTATGATAATTATTATGATAATTTTATTTATTTTATTTCGAGTAAAAAGAAGAACAAGCATAATAATGGATAAAAAAAATAAATTATTAAAAAATCAAAATACTGAAATTTTGTCAAAAACAAAGATGTTACAAACAGCTAATGATACAATTACAGAGAATAATAAAATTTTAACAACTCAAAAAGAAGAAATATTTGAACAACACAAACACATTACATCAAGTGTAAATTATGCTAAAACTATTCAGACTGCAATTTTACCTTTCCAAAAAGATTTAGAAAAACATTATGAAAATTTTATACTTTTTTTGCCAAAAGATATCGTGTCGGGCGACTTTTATTGGCATCACGAAATTGAAAATGTTGAAAATTATACTTCAATTATTTCTATAATTGACTGCACGGGACACGGTGTGCCTGGGGCTTTTATGAGTATGATAGCTTATAGTGTTTTAAATCATATAGTGAAAGAAAAAATGATATACGAACCAAAAGAAATTTTGGAAGAGCTTGATAAAGAAATAAAAATATCGTTAAGACAGCAACAAACAAAAAATTTAGATGGAATGGATTTAATTTTATGTAAATTAAAAAAAATAGATGATAAAACAACTGTTTATTTTTCAAGTGCTAAACGACCATTATTTAGATACAACGCTGTTAGCAATGAAATGGAAAATTTTAAAGGCACAAGGCGTTCTATTGGAGGAAATCAAAAAGTTAGAGTAAAGGTTGCTTTTGAAACAAAACTAATTGAGACAAATAAAAACGACATATTGTATTTACACACTGACGGTTATATTGATCAAAATAATAAAAAAAGAAAACGTTTTGGTACGCCGCGAATGAATAAGTTATTATTAGAAAATGCTAATAAAATTATGAATGAACAAAAAGAAATTTTAGAAACAGAATTACATAAATATAAAGACAGTGTTGTTCAGAGAGACGATATAACTGTTGTGGGTATAAAAATGTAATCTATTTGTAATATTTTAGTAAGAAATGATACAATTATGTGATTACAAACCAATAGATTAAAGAAATGCAAATGTATAAAACTTTTGGCATTTTTCATAAATGTAAAAAAATTACTAACAAACTACCACAAAAAAATATTTATGATTAATTATTAGATAAAAAGACATACAAATTTATTATTAGATGATAACAGAGAATAAGCAAAAGTATATAAACTAACTCTTGACGAGGACTATAAAAAATTGAAATGGGAAATTGTGTGGTCATATTCAGAGTTTTGCGAATATATAGAAAAATATTACCAAAACAATTCAAGGCTTCCAGAAATAATTTCGTTTGACCATGACTTGGCAGAAGAACATTATTATTATAGAAACGCACCTATTCCTTATTCCAAATTTGTTAAAAAAACAGGATATGATTGTGCAAGATGGTTGGTGGAGTTTAGTGTTCGGAATAAAATAAAATTACCGAAATATAAAATATATACAATGAATTTTGGTGGAGAAGAAAACATTATAAATGAGTTTGAAAAGGCTGAAAATAAACAATAAATAATGGCCCATATAGATAATCAAGGTCTTTTTATTGTGATAAATAAATAATCTTTTCGAATAGCAAATATTTTTATCTATTTTATTGCACCAGCGGTGCAAAAATAAATAAGACCTCAATTATCTATAAGAGCCAAAATTATTTTTTTCTTTTTCACTAACTAACTGGGTTCGTATTTAAAATCAAATTAAGATTTTTAAAATTCTTAATAATTTTATTGTCATTAGTGGATTTTTTTTTCAAAATATCAAAATAGTCTATCATAAAAACATTTTGCTTAATAAAGTTTTCTTGAATTTTTTTGACAAAAGGAATTATTTTTGGGTCATTCTCTCCTAATATTACAATTATATTTTCGAAATATTTTTGTTCAACAACCGATACTATTTGATTATAACTATTACAAACACCAATATTAATTGTCGCTTTCTTATGTTTTAACAAAAATAGACTTATATAGTTTTGAAATAAATTATCATAAAAATTATTTGTTGATAAAATCAAATAACTATTTTTAGAATCAGTATTTGTTGTATGTAATTTTCCAAAAAGAACTATAATAGTATGATTAATTGTATTATACGAATAATTTTGTTGAGCTTTGTTTATTTTACTTGTTTGCCAATATATTTTCACTTTCTCAATCAAAGGTAAAATAATTTCACAAAAAGTAATTTCTAAACCAAATTGTATAATTATTTTTATAAGAAAAGATGAAAAATCCGACTGATTAAAACTAACAATTGTATCAAAAAGTATTGAAATATGTGTTTCGTATTCAGAAAAAAATTTGCTTTCAAACAAAACTGTGTTTTTTAAATCATTATTCGATAATTTTGCTATTTCGGATATTTTATAACCTTTTTTTGATAATACAGCTATCATTAAAAAAATCTTCAAATCATCTTCAGAGTAGTATCTAATATTTGATTCGTTTCTTCTGGGCGAAACTATTTTATGTCTTTTTTCCCAAATACGTATAGTATGTGTTTTTATTCCAGTAAGTTGTTCAATATTATTGATTTGATATTCCATGTTTATTTCAAATAACTTTTTCCGTTTATTAATTTATTTGGGTATAAAGCATTCACCAATCTACATATATAGATATTTATGTTTTATTTTTGAATATTTCATCGTTTTTTAGAGGTTTGTTTTTTACTACCTGATAAATCATTGTATAAAATAATTTTCCTCTATTATTTGATTTTCTTCTATTATATCTAAAAGTAAATTCATCCAAATAAGACTGTAAATGTCCTTGATTAGCAAAGTTTTGATGTGTTCCTAACAACCATCTTTTTACTAATGAAGCGATTTTGTGAACATTTGGCAATAAATTTTCTTTGTCTGATGACTTCGCTTGGTTTATTTTTGTATGTGATTATTTCATTCTATTTATATCTACATATCCTTTCCATGCGTCTGTTGTTATGTTAGATTCTTTTTCAATATTTTGTTTTATAAAAACATTTAAACTTTTTCGGGAAGCATCTTCTATTACAGATAAACGCACTCGTCCTGTACCTTTTGTATATACCTCTACTACAATTACTACCAGACTTTTACCAGATGCACCTCTTCCTCGTTTTCCTTTTTTTCTCCCTCCAATGAACATTTCATCTACCTCAACATTTCCATTTTATTTGCTTCTTTCAGAAATGACCATTATTTTTTTAAATTTATGTAACCAAGTCCACGAACTTTTATAGCTTATATCAAATAAACGAGACAATCCCTTACCACTCACTCCATTCTTTTGAATTATCATCCACCAAATAATACGAAATAAATCCATTAATAATAAATTCGTATTTTGAAATATGGTATCAGATATTATTGATTTTTCCTTTTTGCATTTTTTGCATCTGACAACACTTTTTTTTATAAGCCAATAATTTGTAGATTTACAATTTTGGCAAATAAAACCATTATGATACTTAATATCAAATATATATTGAATACATTTTTCTTCATTTTGAAAAATACTTCAAACTCTTTTTGTGTTTTTGGGTAATCCATAATTTAATAGTTTTTTATTTTAACGATTAAATTGCTGAAATATTGCAATTTACATATTTACATATTTATATATATAGATTGCTGAATGCTTTATACCCAAATTATTTTTTTTAGATGTTCCAAAATAAAATAGAGGCAGTGTAACAGTATTGTATTATAATTAGATAGTCGGTCGCTTACTTGATTAGTTCGCTTATTTTTTTATTCAATTATTTTTTAAATATTTAGATTCATCTAATAATTCTTGAAAAGTGTAAGGAAATGTCTTATTATTCTTTGTGTGTTTTTTAATCAAAAAATTGATAAGAAAAAGAAAATGTCCCGCATAAATTCGCTTTATAACATCTTGTTTTTTAGACTTTAGTATTTTTTCTTTTTTTTTCGCTTCAACAGATTTGTTACCATGAATTTTAGATTCTAATTTATACAGTCGATAATATCTATCTATTTTTTTCAAATCTGACTGTACACCTTTATATAATAGCTCTCTGCTTTCTGGTCTTTTTAGAGAATTAAACTTAGATTTTTGGTTAGTTAAGTTGTATTTTGAAATAATGTCTGGAGGAGTACCATTCTTACACCTGTAATATCCGTCTGTATAATCAAAATAAATATATTCCATTTCTTCTGAGGAACAAGGATTTAAAAAAGGCTCATTATTAGATTTTTGTCTGTTACAAGAGCTACACGACCAAACATAATTAGTCCATTCAAAAACGTACTTAGCCGTTTCGTCTTTTGATGTAGGAAAAAAATGATCTACCTGTGCATCATGTCCTATGTCGGTGTGTATCCCACAATAACCACAATTTTTCAGAAATAACATTTTTAAAGGATTTCTAATCACGTCTCTATTCCAAGCCGATTCTGGTTTCTTTGGCTTTTTCGTTTTATTTATTCTTGCTGAATTATACTCAGCCCATTTTTTGTTTAATTCTGAGTTTTTCAGTTTTTCTAATATTGAAATTGGAGCTTCCTCAAAATTTTCTCTATCTATAAAGTGCATTAGTTGGAAATTTTTTCTGAATATTCAATTATTAATTCATCAAGTTCTTTTTCTTTTTCGGTTAGTTTTTGTTCGTATTTAGCCAAGTCATCAATATAAGTTTTGTTCTCAATCATTCGCATAATATTTTCTTTTATTGCTTTCTTTATTTCTGGGTTTTCTTCATTTTCCAATTTATACTCCAGTTCGGGAATAGTTATTTTTGGAGTATATTCTTGGGAATTGAAAATATGTTTTAAAATATCTTTGTAAGTTGTTACCCAAGTATCAAAATTGCTTTGTTGAACAGATATTTTATTATCAATATTTTCGATTTGCAATATTTGATTTTTGTCTAAGCCTGCAACCATAAGTGGCGAATGTGTAGTACAAATTATTTGTGTGTTAGGAAATTTATCCTGCAAAACCTCAAGCAGACGAGATTGCCATACTGGATGAATTGAACTATCAATTTCATCAATTATTAAAATTGATTTTTCCTTTGCACTCAAATAAGGACTTGTTAGCGGAAAAGATTCAATTTGCCGTTGAATAAAATAACCAATCCAACCAATAACAATCTTAAATCCCTGACTAATTAGATTCAAGCTAATTCCATTTGGAGCATCTGGAGAGGAAATAATCATAATAGGAGGTGTAAATTGTTGCATAGTAATAAACGAAATTTCTTTTCCTGTAAGTGCAGATATAACTTCAAAAGCATATTTTATTGTCGAAAATTCTCTTGTTTCTTTAAAATTATTTTCTTTCATAGCCTCGCCATACAAATTTCCTATCCACCCAATAAAAGAGTCCAAACGAGAATCGTCTTTATTTACAACTAATGGAATTAAATCATCAATATGTGGCAAATTATATTTATTAGTTGTTTTTTGATTTATTCTCCCTCGCAATTGAGGAAATCCCACAATTAGAGATTTTAGATTAAACTTTCCATAGTTTAGTTCAAAATCATTTTCACTTTGTTGAATATCAATTATTCGTCCTTCATCTTTTGATGTAAATGTTATTTCATTGCAATATTCAACAGCGTCTAAATAATATTTTAGTATTATTTTGCCATAATCATTGTAAATTCGTTGTCCATTGGTTATTGATTTTATTCTTAATAAATTTTTGATAGAAATATCTTTTATCATTTTTGGATTATTTATACCAATTATTGATAATGATAATGCTCGTAAAATAGAGCTTTTGCCGAGTCCGTTTTCTCCAATTATGCAGGTTAATTTATCATCAAAATCAATATCTACCTTTTCAAAATGCCCAATATTTTCAAGATGTAGTGATTTTAACATTACTTCTGGAGAATGTTGTTTTAATATTCTTATTATTAAGCTTTTTAAGTCTTCGCTTGAGTTAAAATAATTTATTTCTTGTCTAAATTCAGATACAAAACTCTTTCTTAATAGATTTAATTCAGAGCCTTTTTCAATATGTATATCATCACTGCTTTTTATATCTTTTTGAAAAAGAATTTTATATGAAATATTATCTGTTTTACATTTTTTAATAATATTAAAAACTAATCTTGGGTCTTTATGGATATCAAATCCAATAATTATTAAAACTACAGTTAGCTCTTTATTTTTTGATTTTAAATCATTTATATTCACAAATTCAACCTCTATTTCTTTTGAATATTCCTGAAGAATATTATCAAATTTTGAGATTAATGATGTTTTACTAAAGTTTTTAAAAACAAAAGCTTTTTTTATATTTAATTCAGGTACTGGTTCTTTTTGATTTTCAAGTATATATTTAATATTAGCTTGTACATTAATTGATTTGTAATTTGGAGGTAAAGGCAGTTTTGTTCCTGAAAAATCCAAATGTACAAGTTTAGTACATTTTTCTATTGAATGAGGTAGGTATTCAATAGGATTATTTGCAAGATAAAGATGAGTAAGATTTTTTAACTCTCCAATTTCTTTAGGAAGTATTTTGAGTTTGTTATTTTGTAGACACAATTTCTTTATTTGTTTTAATTTCCCAATTTTTGTAGAGAGTTTTTCTATATTGTTGCTTTTGAGGTATAAAACGAAAAGGCTCTTTAAATTAAATATGGTTTCAGGTATTTTAGTTAAGTTATTTTCATCAAGTCGTAAATCTGTGAAATTTTGTATTTCAGCTAATTTGGGAGAAATCTTTGATATTTGATTATTGTTGGCTATTATTCTATTCAAAAATTTCAAATTTCCAATGCTGTCTGGAAGTTCTGTTAGTTGATTATTTTCAATTCTAATATCTTGAGCATTGGGATTTATAGTTGGTATTTTTTTTAATTGCCTATTTGCTAAATCAATTTTCATTGTCTTATTTTTTTTGTTTTTCATCGTCTTTTTTTTTGTTTATAAACAAATTACTTAACTAAAGTTTTTGCTTTCATAATAATATAATTATCAAACAGTTGTAATTTTACTACAAAAAGATAATATATTAAAAGTCAACATATTAATAATCAATAAAAACACTTAATTGACATAATATCAGTATTTTAC
>JAOZTW010000210.1 GCA_029938985.1 Bacteroidales bacterium
TGTAAATACTTGTTAATCATACCAACACTGTTTTGTAGGGACTATCAAAATTTCATTGTAATGAACAAAAGTAGATTATTTGTTGTAAATTTTCATTATAACGAGCAAAAAACAATTATTTGCGGTACACTTTCATTGTAATGAACAAAAAACAATTATTTGAAGTATATTTTCATCGTAATGAACAAAAATCAATTTTATGTTATATGATTTCATTATAATAAACAAAAATCAACTTTTTTCCATCTGTTTTAATTTATTTTGAATTTTTAAGGTGTAAACCACTAACCACTAACCACTAACCACTAACCACTAACCACTAACCACTAAAAGATTTATATATCATAGCTTGGATTCGTTCTCTAATATTGTTTTCATTTATTATTTTATTTTCAATATCAGGATAAATTCTGTTTGACAAAAATATATAAATCAACTCATGCTCAGGATCAACCCAAACTTGACAACCTGTAAAACCAGTATGTCCATAACTTTTATCAGAAGTAGCTTTACAAGCAGGACCTTTACCATCTTTTCCTCTACGGTCAAAACCTAAACCTCTTCTGTTATTTTTAAATTGTTTTTTAGTAAATAAGTCAATTGTTTCTGCATTCAAATATTTTTTCCCACCATACTCACCATTTTGCATATACATTTGTAGTATTTTAGCCAAGTCGTTCGCGTTTGCAAAAAGTCCTGCATGACCACCAATTCCACCCATCATAGCTGCACCATAATCGTGAACGTAGCCATGTACAATTTGTTTTCTAAATTTATTGTCATCTTCGGTTGGTGTGATTTGGTTTTTGGAAAATTTTTTTAAAGGTAGATATCCTACAGATAAAGCACCCAAAGGATTATAAAAGTTTTTTGCTACATAATCTTCTAAATTTTCCTCAGTAATATTTTCAATAATTTTGTGAAACAAATAAAAACCTAAATCGCTATATCTATATTTTTTTTTATCTCTTAATTTTGAATCATAAATTCTGTTGTACATAACATCAACATAATCTTCATTCATGAAAATATTATCAGTAACTTGTAAATTGAATTTTTTGGATAAGTAGTTTTGATAAACAGTTGTATCAAGTACATTTGTTTCTCTATTTTTAGTTCTTAGATAAAAAGGAATCCAAGCTTTTAAACGAGCTTGATGCGTTAAAACATCTTTAATTTTAATGTTTTTTTTATCTGTAGAATCTAATTCAGTTAAATAAAATGACATTTTTTTATCTACATCAAATTTTTTCTCATCATACAATTTCATTAACGCAGGAATAGTTGAAGTTATTTTTGTTACAGAAGCTATGTCGTATAAATCGGTAGTTTTTACTAATCTTTTTTTTTTATAGGTGTGATAGCCAAAGGCTTTATTAAATACTATTGCTCCATTCTTGGCTATCAAAACCTGACAACCAGGAAAAGCTTGTTCTTCTATGGCTCCCATTATTAATGTGTCTAAATTTTGTAATTTTTTAGCATTAATTCTTGATTCTAATGGCAATGTATATTTTAATCTAATTTTTTTACTAATAATTCCTGTTCGTCGTTTAAATTTTTTGTTTGCAGTAATCGGCAATTTTCCTTGTGCTTCAATTCCTCCAAAAATTAATTGAGCGGATAATTCTTGTGAAACATCTGTGTCTTCATAAGACATAATTATTGCAGGTATTTTATCTGTATTTTTAAATTTTCGTAGGCTGTATGGGTTTCCAAAAATATCTAAAACAATTTTTGTTTTTTCTGCCAAGCGAGCTATAAAATTGATACTATTGCTGGTCATGCCAAACGATTTAGGAGCAAAAAGCCGAGTATCATGAATTCCAATAATAACAAAATCGTATTTTTCCAATTTTGCTCTCATAGCTTTAAATTGGTTAAAATCGGCATCTTTATCAATAACATAATGAGTAACTTTTGCATACAAATCCATGGTGTTTTGAAAAGTGGTTGTATTGCCCGTTCCTATTGATAATGAGGCTATTTTTACCTTGTCAATATCTTTAAAAGGAATATGTTTATCATTATTTTGCACCAAAGTAATACCAGCCTCAACTACGTTTCTATTTACAAGTTGAGCTTGCTCGGAATTTAAGTCTTCATATAAATTCTTAATTTTCACAGGTTTATAATTATCTAAACCCATCCATTGTTTTGAAAGTAGAATTTTACGGCATTTTTTATCAAGTTCTTCTTCTGTTATATATCCATCTTCAATTGCTTGTTTTATTTTAGAAAAAGCTTTTGGTACATCTTCTGACATAAGCAAAATATCTACACCAGCAAGAAGTGCCTTTAAATCGGCATCACCAGTTTCGTGAAATTTTGTAACACCTTGCATTCCAAGAGCATCGGTAAATACAAGACCTTTAAAATCTAATTGATTTTTCAAAATATCTGTTACCACCAAAGAAGATAAACTTGATGGTGTGTTTTCTTTTGTATCTAAAGCAGGAATATACAAATGGGCAATCATCATTCCGCCCAAACCTTTCTTTATCAGCTCTCTAAACGGATACATTTCTATGCTATCCAATCTTGCACGTTTGTGATTTATTACTGGCAGGTCTTTATGCGAATCTTTGTCGGTGTCGCCATGACCAGGAAAATGTTTTCCTACGGCAAGCACGTTTTGATTTTGCATACCAAGCATATAGGCATAACCTTTGCTTGCAACATTTTTTCTATCCTCACCAAACGAGCGAACTCCAATTATCGGATTATTAGCATTGTTGTTAATGTCAATTACTGGAGCAAAATTTATGTGTGCCCCTAATCTTTTACATTGTCTGGCAATTTCTGTTCCCATTTCATATATTTTACTTTCGTCTTGAATTGCTCCCAGCATAATTTGGTGCGGGTAATCTATTGTGCTGTCCAACCTCATACCAAGTCCCCATTCTGCATCTTGTGCAATCATCAAAGGGATTTTAGTAACTGATTGATAGTGATTTGTCATTTGAGCTTGTCGCACAGGACCTCCTTGAAAAAATATTACTCCTCCAATATGATAATTTTTAATTAGCTTAGAAACAGACCGAACATAACCATTTGCATGTTTGTTGGAATAAGAGGCGACCATAAAAAGTTGCCCTATTTTTTGGTCTAAAGTCATTGTTTCCAAAACGGAATCTGTCCAATGCGAATCGCTACTAAAAAAAGGGGGATCAATAATTGTATTTTGTTCTACAACAACTGTTTCTTTTGGTAAAAAAATGCTTTGTAGCATAAAAAAAGGGAGAAAAATTAGAATTTTTAATGAATGTTTTAACATGTGAATTTAAGCAAGTTATAAGTTAGTAATTTGTTTTAATATGCCTTAAACTTGTTCTTTTTGCTTTTATCTTCTTCAATAAACATGCAAATATATTGATATTATTATATTTATTGAATTGTTAAAAAACAAAAATAACTTCATTTAACTTTGTCAATTATTTATTTTAATATACCTTATGCTTTTCTTAACAAAAATCATGAATAAGGTAGGTTATCAAAAGAATATTTTTAATTTTAAATATAGAGTTTATTACTCTTTATGAGTTGCAATTTTTTTTTGCAAAAATAATAAATAATATTGAAAATAATAAAAAAGCCAGCAATTTTTTTTTGCTGGCTCTATTGTAATTTTAATATTATAAAAATAAAAAATTATTGTTTTATATAATGATGCTCTCCTGCACCTTCTTCTTTCATTACTAATTTATCAGCAGTTAATTCAATAATAGTATAATTTACAGGTGGTTTTGTTGCACCAGCACTACTATCCCATTCTTTCATTATAACAATAGTTTCGTCTTCGTTAAATTCCCAATAACCTACTACAGATATAGATAAAATACCTTTTCCGTATTTTCTTTCATAAGCTAATTTATCATTTGTTTCATCAATATAGAAACTTAATGTTCCTGTAAGAAAATCTCCAATAGCTTTTACATCGTCTTTTAATTCAATATCAGCAGTTACACCTGATGTGTCTTTAAGGTCAGTAGTTGCATCTTTAATTGTTGCATTTGTGTCATATTTCCATTTTCCTTCAATAATTGTTTTACCTTTTTCTGTTAGAGTGATGCTACTTTTTTTGCCACCACAAGAAACAGCAAGTAATACTAAGGCTACTAATCCAATTGTTGTAATTCTTTTTGTCAATTTATTCATAATTGTAATAATTTTTATAGTTAATAATTAATTGCAAAGTTAACATAAAAAAAACAACTACCAAAAAAAAAAACATATAAAAATACAACTATAAAGTGTACAAATAGTTAGGAAACAAATATGATAAATATATTGAAGCAATTGATAATAAAATCCAAATATTTAGCTTTTTTATTTAAAATAAATAATCAGTTTTTGTTACGTGAAAATGAAATAATAAGTAGCTCCAAGATACGCCGTTTTTTTGTTCTTTTATTAATTTAATAATCTGCAAATAGCGAGCTATTTAATGACTTCTTAAATTTTTTAATAGGGCAAAATAAACAAGTAGGTTGGAGTTAATTATTTTTTCTTTTTCACTATAAAAACTTTATCTTTTTTTAGTGAATAAATAATTTTATATTGTTCATTTAGAATAAGATATATTATTCCGATATCTTGGTTGGGAACAGATTCTGAAAAATACATTTTTTCAATATAATTAATATAAATTTCACGTTTTTTTTTATCTATAATATTTTCAAAGTTAAAATTTGTTTTCAGTTTTCTTTTTTTTGGTTTTGTATAAAATTCATAATTATCTATATTGTCATTCCAGAATATTAATTCATAATTTTCAATTAGTTTATTAAATACTAACAATTTATATATTGTGTCTAAATTTGTAAATATTTTTGAATCTATATTTTTACCTGTTGAATCTGCTATAAATAAAGTATCGTATTTTTCGTGTACAATAACTTTTCCATTAGTATAACTTGAATAATCGTAGTCATTTTTATCTCTAATTATATTTCCATTAAAATTTAAAAGCTTTTTATTATACCAACCTAATGTGCTATCATATTTTGATTTAACAATATACTTATTAGAAACAAAATCAAGTAGATAATTGGTTGAATCAATAATTGTATCGCCTTTCAAATTAATAAGAAAAGACTTACCTGAGTAAAAACAATTATCGTAACTCCCCTTAATATCACCAGTATATAATATTGCAAAATTGTTTTTGAAATTTCTAATACAGTCGTGTATAGGTTCAATTAAAAATTTGCCATTATTATTAATTACTCCAAATTTTTCATCAAAAACGACAATGGCTTTTCCATCATTATAAATTGAGCCATAACTAAAAAAATTATTAGAAATTATTTTTCCAGTAGTATCAATATAATTAAAATAGGGTGTTTCATTTTCATACTTAACTATTCGTGCAATTCCTTCATTAAAATCAGAAATATCAGAGTAACAGGCTGGTAAAATAATAATATTATTAGCATCTTTTAATCCAAAAATTGTGTCATAATATTCCGAATTAGTCTGAAGAGTATCTTTAAAACGGTGCAAACCATAGTATTCGGGAGTTTGTGCAAAGTAATTTGTATTGTAATAATTAAAATAACTATTGTTGCATTCTAAACATAATTCACAATATGGAGTTTTTGATAATATTTGTAATTTTTTGTTAAAATCAAAAATATTAATAATGTGAAATATCAAAGCAAATATAGTTGTAAATATTGGAAACCAGATAATTGAAATATAAATGCGTTTTGCGGTCTTCTTTTTTATTATTTGTAAAAAGGGGAGTAAAGCCAACAAGAAAATAATTGAGAGAATTAAAGAAGCAAAAATTAAAAATTCGATAAATAACAATTCTAACCAATCATTTAGACCTGTATTGTCATTTATAACATTTTCAATATAAGAACTTTGTAATTTACCCATTATTCTTAATAGAGAAAAAATTATAAAAATTGAAACTGTAATTCCAAGTATTGAAAGTACTATAATTTTTAATATTTTCTGGTTATCAACTTTGTTCATAAGCTATTAAAAATAAAAAATTAGGCATTTTTCATTAATAAAAATTGATATTTAGAAAAACGCAAAAAATTAACCCACAATAAAAGTGGGTTATGGAATTAACTTTTTGAAGCTCGTTTTCTATCATGTTCGTTAAGTAAAATTTTTCTAAGTCTTATGCTTTTAGGAGTAATTTCGATGTATTCGTTTGCTCTAACGTTTTCCATAGCTTCTTCCAACGAATATTTTATTGGTGGTGCAAGAGCTACTTTGTCGTCGGCTCCAGATGAACGCATATTACTAAGTTTTTTTGTTTTGGTAACATTTAAAAGTAAATCATCTTTTCTATTATTTTGACCAATCACTTGACCTGCATAAATTTTGTCGCCAGGGCTAACAAAAAATATTCCTCTATCTTGTAGTTTATCAAGAGCATAAGCGATAGCAGTACCAGTTTCTAAAGCAATTAATGCTCCGTTTCTATTAGACTCAATTTCTCCTTTATAGGTTTCAAATCCTTTTAGGCGATGTGCAATTATAGCTTCACCTTCGGTAGAAGTTAGTATTGCATTATTTATTCCAATCAAGCCTCGTGAAGGAATATCAAATTGCAAGAAAAAGCGGTCGCCTTTAGGTTTCATATCAGTCATATTACCTTTTCGTTGAGCTACTATTTCTATTGCTCTTCCCGAAAATTCTTCGGGTAATAAAATTGTTAATTCTTCAACAGGTTCACATTTTACTTTATCAATTATTTTTGTTATTACCTGTGGTTGCCCCAGTTGTAATTCATATCCCTCTCTTCTCATGGTTTCTACAAGAATTGAAAGATGTAAAATTCCTCGTCCGAAAACGTTAAATGAATCAGCCGAGTTGGTTAGTTCTACTCGCAAAGCAAGGTTTTTTTCCATTTCTGTAAAAAGTCTTGTCATTAAATGTCTTGAAGTTACAAATTTTCCTTCTTTGCCAAAAAACGGAGAATTGTTGATTGTAAACAACATGCTCATTGTTGGCTCATCTACATTTATTGGTGGTATTTGTTCGGGAGTTTCAAAATCTGCAACAGTATCGCCAATATCAAAATTTTCAATACCCAGAATTGCACAAATTTCTCCAGGATAAACTGGTTTTTTCATTTTTTCTTTACCCAATCCTTCAAAAACATATAATTCTTTTATTTTGGATTTTTCAATAGTACCATCTCGTTTCACAAGCGAAATATTATCTCCCCAATTAAGTGTACCTCTTGACAATCGGCCAATTGCAATTCGTCCTACATAAGAAGAATAATCTAAAGAGGTGATTTGTAATTGAGTATTACCTTCGTCAAATTTGAAAGCAGGTATATCTTTTATTATCATATCTAAAAGAAAACTAACATCTATGGTTGGTGTTTGCCAATTTTCGCCCATCCAACCTTCTTTTGACGATCCATATACTGTACTAAAATCAAGTTGGTCTTCTGTTGCTCCAAGGTTAAACATCAAGTCAAAAACTAATTCTTGTGCCAATTCTGGTTGACAACCTGGTTTATCTACTTTGTTCACAACTACAATTGGTTTTAATCCCAAATCAATTGCTTTTTGCATAACAAAACGAGTTTGAGGCATAGGACCTTCAAAGGCATCAACAACAAGCAAAACTCCGTCTGCCATATTTAAAACACGTTCCACTTCTCCTCCAAAATCGGAGTGACCAGGTGTGTCAATAATGTTAATTTTTACATCTTTGTACCTTATTGATACATTTTTAGAAAGAATAGTTATTCCTCGTTCTCGTTCCAGATCGTTGCTATCTAAAATTAATTCTCCAACATCTTGATTGTCTCTAAATAATTGTCCTTGATGTAACATTCTATCAACAAGGGTAGTTTTTCCATGATCAACATGGGCTATTATAGCTATATTTCTTATGTTTTGCATAATGTAATTTTAATAATTAAAAAAGTTTGCGAATTTAGAGTAATTTTTTTAATCAACAAATAAGAATAAAATATAAATTTAAAAAAAGATAGTACTATCTGTTTATCTGATAGTTATTACTTTTTTTTTTTTGAATAATATTTAAAACATAGAGAAAATGATTATATTGAAACTGAAAAGTCGGGAAAACTTTTTTGCAATATTTATCTATTTGATTTTCACAATAGTAAATAATTCATATAGATATTCAAGGTTTTGTTAAAACATTCATTATAATTTAATTAACCAATTTTTATATTTTTGAAGAACA
>JAOZTW010000830.1 GCA_029938985.1 Bacteroidales bacterium
TTTTTGTAACGCTTTTTAACTATTTGTAAATAAGCATATTTGCCTGAAAAATGTTCTTCAATTGCATGAACATAAGCAGATAATTTATCGGTAGTAAATTTTATTTTTTTTCCAGATGGAATTAAAATTATTTTTTAATATATTACTGTAATGTCTCCATTGAAATAAAATTTCTCACCGTCTTCATAACTACCTTTTACTTCGTAAACATACACTCCAACTGGAATTATTACATCTTTGTAATATCCGTCCCACCCTTTATAAAATTCGTTGGTTTCAAAAAGTAGTAAACCTCTTTTGTCATATACTCTTAGCTGATATTCATGTATGATAGATTCTGTTGTTGGATGGAAAATCGTATTATCAACTTTTTTAGAAGAGTAATATCCTCCATTTCCTCCTAATTTGCTTGGAGCAAATGCATTTGGAAAATTCATTTTATTTTCAGTTTGGTTTACAAATGGTGCTGATTTTTGTCGTAAAACTTGTAATGCAAAAAATGCGGTATCACAACATTTGTTTTCTGTACAGGTAATAAGTTTAACTTTATAGTCTCCAGTCTCTTTGTATGTATGGAATGGGTTTTCTTTATTTGAAACCAATCCATCTCCAAAATACCATTTATAATCGATAGCATTAACACTTTGGTTAATAAATTTAATTTTATTATCTTTATAAACTGTTTTGGTTGTCTCAAAATTAGAACTTGGAGTTTCGTAAACTTTAATTGTGTCATAAAGTGTTTTTGTAATGTTTTCGCCAACAACCTTAAGACTAACAACGTAAATACCTGGTTTGGTATAAGTATGAGTTATAGATGGTTGATTTAAAACCATACCATTACCCAAATCCCAGTCTGCAGATTTGTAGTTTTCACTTCTGTTGTTAAATTCTATTTTTAATGGAGCACAACCTTCCATTAACGAAATATTATAGTTAACAACTGTTTTTTGTGTTGTAGGTGTAAAAAAGCCAGAGAAATTACTATTTATTTCAACCATTTTACTTTCGTTGCTTGCAGAAATGATGTTATTGACTTTAATCCAATTACCTTTTATTTCATTATCTGTTTCTGTTTGTTGAACTTTATTATTTTCACAAGATATATTATTATTTGTATTGTTGTCAAATTGAGAAATATTGTTAGCTGTTCTACTTTTCATGATATTATTTGTAGTTTCGCTAATTGCAAGCATATTGCTCTCTTTATTGTTTTGTTGAAAATATATTGTAATCAATACTACCGCTGATATTAATCCTGCAAGATAGAAAACATTAAATTTACCTGCCGTAAAAGTCAAAAAATTTGGTTTGTTAATTGAATTATCAATATTTTCCCATACTTTTTTTGACGGTTGTTTGTTAAAATCTTTAAACGAATCTTGATAAATTTTTTCAATAGTATTTTCTTTTTTCATAATCTGAAAATTAATATATAGTTTGTAATGAATTTATATTTAATTATTTATCGCACTTAAAACTTCTAATTTCTTTTGAATTATTTTTTTTGCCCTATGATATTGTGATTTAGAGGTGCTAATTTCAATATTCAAAGCTTTTGAAATTTCCTTATGTTTGTATCCTTCAATAGCATACATATTAAAAATTGTTCTGTATCCTTTTGGTAGTGTTTGAATTACGTTTAACAGTTCTTCTTGTGTGAAATCTGCGCTTGAAACATCTGAGTATTTCATCTTTGTTTCCTGAACATCTGATAAATCTGAATGGTATTTATGTTTCAAATTTTTGTGATAGAAGGTTATTGCTGTATTTACCATAATTCGTTTTAGCCAGCCTTCAAAAGAGCCTTTGTTTTCAAATTTTTTTAAATATGTAAAAATTTTGATAAAACCCTCTTGTAGAATATCTTCGGCATCGCTAATATTATCGCTATAACGAATACAGATTCCAAGCATAACAGGTGAATATTTTTCGTAAAGGTATTTTTGTGCCTTCCTGTTATTTTTTAGACATTTTTCTATTAATTTTTTTTCTTGCATATTTGGCTTTCATCTTTTAGACTGCAATGTTAAAAAAAAGGTTGCATCTTTTTCTTTTCAAATATAATTTTTTTTATTTTTTTATAAATCAAGCCACAAAAAATTCAATTATTTGTATTTTATTTACAAGCTTTGTTCATATAAAAATATACAATTTTAAATCATTAATAGTTTGTAGAAACTCAGTAGAAAGAAATGAAATACAGTTGATTATTCCTTTTATTCTGATAAGTCGGGAAAACTTTTCTTGTGACAATTAACTATATGATTTTCAATAAAAAAAA
>JAOZTW010000211.1 GCA_029938985.1 Bacteroidales bacterium
AAAAGGGCAAAATAAACAAGTAGATTGGGCTTAGTTATTTTTTCTTTTTCACTTAACTACTTATTATTCTGTATCTTCGCTTTTTGATACAAAATTTTGTTCAATTATTTCTTTTATTTGTTCTTTGCTCTGAATACTTGTTGTTGCTTTTACAACTTTTCCGTCTTTATAATAAACTGTAAATGGTAAACCCATAAAATTTGCACACTCAGGTAAGTTTCTTATTATATGTGCTTCTGGTGAGTCAAAAGGCATATCAAAAAACTTTACGTCCTGATAATCACTTCTTAATATTTCCATTGCTGAATATACAGGTATGCACATTCTTCCCATTCGTCCACAACACACCATAACATTTTTGTTACTCTCAATCACTTCTTTTAACTGATTTGCAGTTTTAAGATGTTCTAAATTTGTTAATAAAGTAGCCATTTTGTTTTATTTAAGTTAATATATCTATATATCTAAATATTTTAATGCAAAATTAAAAACTAAAATTTAATTACAAAATAAAAATGTTTTTTTTATGGAATTTTTATTAATATTTTATCAAAAGAATAGAATTAGGAATTAAGAATTAAAAATAAACAACAGTATTTCAACTGAATTTCAATTGTTTTTCAACTGAATTTCAATTGTTTTTTTCAACAAACTATTAACTATTAAACTTTAGAAATCATGAAAGCACAAATTTTATTAATTATTTTATTTAGTTTTAGTTCAATATTTTATATTGGAAATAATAAAGAATTAAATAAAAAAACAAAAACAATTACTGGAGTAGTTACAAACTTAGACGAAGAACCTGTACACTTAGCGAGTGTGTGTGTAAAAAACAATTTTGAAAATATAGTTTTTACAAACAAAAAAGGAGAATATAGCATTAATGTAAATGAGGAAGATAAGTATTTAGTTTTTTCAAGTATTGGACTTTCAAGTGTAGAAGTTGAAATAAAGAAAAGCAATGTAATTGATGTTTCGTTTACTGAAATGGAGATTAGTGAGGAGGTGTTTATATTTGACCATGTTAAAGGAGAGATAGTTGAAGAACCATTATACTATATGGACTCAGAAGAAAGTTATAGTTCCGATGATGAGGGTGCTTTAGGCGGTTCTACAAGAGGTTTTGGGACGAAAAAATCTGCTCCAAAAGTAGCTTCTGCAAAAGGTTCTACCATAATTGTTGACTATGTTGATGGTTATACTACAACAGACCTTTCTTCAAAAAAAGAAACAAAAAGTAAAACGAAGCGAGATAGAACAAAAAAAGATAAGTCAAGAAAAGATAAAGCGGACAAAAAAGAAAGTGGACAACTTACTGCTGGCGAAATAAATGATTTTAGCAAATGGAATTTATGGCAAGATATTACTGGTAATGAGCTAAAAATGTATAAAGATATGTGGGGGTTTTACCCATTGCAAAGATATAGCGTTTTGATTACCGACCAAGAAACAAAACCTGTTATTAACTGTAAAGTGCAATTGCAAACCAAAAAAGGAGAAGTAATTTGGTCGTCTATAACCGACAATACAGGAAAAGCCGAACTTTGGACAGATATGTTTGATTCAACTACTACCAAAACAGACGATTTAATGATTAGCATTAATTATTATGGTGATATTCATTCGATTGACAAACCAACGAGTTTTCAAAAAGGATTGAATAAATATGTTATTAACACAGCTTGTAATATTCCTGATGCTGTTGATATTGCATTTGTTGTGGACGCAACTGGCTCAATGGGAGACGAATTATTATATTTGCAAGCAGAAATTGAAGATGTAATTAAAAAAACTCAAAAGCGACATAAAAATTTGGATATTAGTCTGGGAAGTGTTTTTTATAGAGACCATAACGAAGAGTATCTCACTGTAAAAAGTGATTTTAATTCTAAAATAAAAAAAGCAGTTGAGTTTATTAATGAACAAACTGCACAAGCGGGTGGTGATTTTCCTGAAGCAGTTGAAGATGGTCTTGAAGTGGCTATAAATGAGTTAGAATGGAGAGAAGAAGCACGAGCAAGAGTAGTCTTTTTGGTGCTTGATGCACCTCCTCACAATACGCAAGAGGCTGTTGATAGATTACAAAAAATTTCGCAAATTGCATCTGAAAAAGGTATTAGAATTGTACCAATTACGTGCAGTGGAATAGATAAAGGGACTGAATATTTGATGCGTTCTTTGGCTTTGGCAACAAACGGAACTTATGTTTTTTTAACTGATGATAGCGGAATAGGTGATTCGCATATCAAACCAACTACCGATAAATTTGATGTTGAACTTTTTAACGAACTACTTATTCGATTATTAGATCAATATGTAACAACTCCAGATTGTAAAAACAGAATTGATTTTGAAGAGGATTTAATTTCAGATACTACTTTTGTTGTTACTCCAACAAGCATTATTTCAGATACAAATCAAGTTTCAAATTCCGACAGCTTAAATAATAAAACTGATGTTGAACAATATAATTACAACGAGGGTATTAAATATTACCCAAATCCAACAACTGGTCCTGTAAATATTGAAATAAAAGGCGAGATAAAAGAACTATATATTGCAGATTATTCTGGAAAAATATTGGAAAGAAGAGAAATATATGACAAAGAGAAAGTTGTACTTGATATTGAATATTATCCTGCTGGAATGTATTTTATTAAATATCTAAACAAAGATAAGTGGATGACAGGAAAAATAATTCTATTACACTAATTTATGAAATTAGGAATTAAGAATTAGAAATTAGGAATTAAGAATTGGTTTACACCTTAAAATTCAATTATTTATAAAATATTTGTTTGAAAAAGCATGTTTCACAAGTATATTAAAGATGTAAGTTCCTAAAGTAATTGTAATAACCTTTTGTTGTGAAAATTTTTGGCGTTTTTCACGAGTATCAATTTCTTCGTTGTTTTTGAAATATTAAAATGCTCATTTACAAAGGTAAACTTTAATTCTAATATTTCAAAAAAAGCCTTGAGCTTGACACTCGTGAAAAACGCCATTTTTTTGTACAAATCCTATTATTGTGATATTTATTATTTTAAGATTTAGAAATTACGTATTAGATTTGTATAATATTAATATTTTGTTTATTATTGCCAAAAATTAAGATACAAAAGAACAGGTTTAAATAATTGAGTTTTAAGATGTAAACCAATTTTTAATTCTTAATTCCTAATTCCTAATTATATATAGTTTCCAAAAATATGAAAATATTAAAATTAAGATTTAAAAATATCCACTCTTTGAAGGGAGAAGATGAAATTGATTTCACAAAATCGCCACTTGCCGATGTAGGAATTTTTGCTATTACTGGACCAACTGGTGCTGGCAAAAGTACTCTGCTTGACATTATTACACTCGCTCTTTATAGTCGCACACCAAGAATTGGTTTGCTTACCAAAAAAACGGTTAATAATTTTGGTTCTATCATAACTCGCAATACACAAGATTGTTATGCAGAAATTGAATATGAAGTGAAAAATATTCATTATCGGTCTCGCTGGGGAATTAGTTATGCCCGAACTGGCAATTTGAGAGACTATGAAATGGAGTTGACAAATATTTCTAAAAATGAAATTATTGAAGCTCATAAAAAAAGTTTAATTCCAGAATTAAACACACAAATTATTGGACTAAACTACGAACAATTTGTAAAATCAATTGTATTGTCGCAAGGAGAGTTTGCTAAATTTCTACAAGCCAAACCAGATGAACGTGGCGATTTGCTCGAAAAAATTACTGGCACCGAAATGTATCGTCAAATTGGACAAGCAGCATTTGAACGCAAAAAAAGTGAGGAGGATAAATTAGAAAATCTAAATTTGAAGCTATCAAACATAAATCTTATTCCAGAAGATGGTGTAGAACAACTGATTGAACAACAAAAACAAAACGAAAGTGATGTGTTGGATTTTAATAATAAAATTTTGGAATGGAATAAATTGTTTCAAACAAAACAGAAAATTATTGATTTAAAATCTCAAAAAGAAAAACTGTTGTTAAAACAGTTGCAAATAAAAAAAGGAACTGAGGTAGCTAAAAATGATTTTATTAAACTTGAAAAAAATGAAAAATTATTGAAAGTTCAAACAGATATTTACGAATTGCAAAGTTTGTATAAAACAAGAAATGAATTAATTGGTAAAAATGAACTAACAGTAAATCAAATAAATAAATTAAATATTAAGAACAAAAAAAATAATGATAAATTAATTGAATACATACAAAAAAGTGATGAGTTGTTAGTAGAGCAAACCAATTTAGAGCCCATTGTTAAGAAAGTGCGAGAACTGGAAACTCAAAAAAAATCTATTGTAAATATATTAAAAGAATACCGTGAAAAGTTTAAGTTACAAAAACAAGATTATGAGGAGATTGCTAATTCGCTTGATGCTTTGGAGAAGAAAATAATAAAAGATAATAAAGAAAAAACTAAATTAGAAAAATGGATTAAAAATAATGTGATTTTAAATGATGCAGAAAAAGATTTGGTAATTGTAGGTGAATGGGCGAAAAATCATAATGCTTTGCAAGAAGAATTAAGAAAAGTAGTTCAAAAAAGTAATTTTCGTAAAATTTTTGCTGACGATGATTGGAATAAAAATCAAAATATATGTGAGTTACAATTAGAAAAAGCTGAGAATTTTATTGAAAATATTATAACAAAATTTGAATATACAGAGCAGGATATTCCAAAACTTACCAAAAATCGTGAAAAACTGTTGGAAAATTACAAAGAAATTGAAGGTAAAATATATCTTTCAAAATTGTATAATTCCGTTTTGGAAAAAAAAGAAGTTAATGAAATTGAATTGCAAAATTTTGAAACAGATTTGAATAATTTCATAGAACAAAAATCAAAAACAAACAACGAATTTGAAATAATAAAGCATAAATTAATAGAAGACAAAGCAAAATATGAACGTCAACAACTTGAAAATAAATATAAAGACGACAGATTGAAATTGTTAGAAAACGAGGCTTGCTATTTGTGTGGTTCAATCGTGCATCCTTATGTGCAGAATTATATTTCGGATTTAGACCAATCGAAAAAAAACTTGATAGCCACTGAAAAACTGCATAAAAAATTGCAAAAAAATATTCAGAAATTAGATATAAAAATTACCGAATTGGAGACAGAAATAAAATCAATTTCCAAAAATTTGTCTCAAAATAAATCGGAATTACTAACTTATAAATTGGAATTTGCAAAAGATAATAAATGGAAAATTGAAATTCAAGAGATTAACAAACTAAATGATAAAAAAGAAGAAATAAAACAAGATGGTTTAAGTATTTCTAAACAAATAGCAGGCTTAAATAATTTAATATCCGAAAAAAACAAAAAACAAGAGCTTGAAAATATTTATGAAAAAATTAATAATGTTGTAAAAATAAAAGACGAAATTGATTTGTTTTTAAACAAATATTCAATCTATTTTACTCAAAATAATAATGTTGGTTTGATAATAAAAAATTTACAGAAAATATTATCAAAGTATTTAAAATCAAAAGAAAAAAAGGATAATTTAAAAAATATTATTCTGACTAACTCAAAATTGAAAGAAGAAAAGGTAACAAGCAAAAATAGACAACAAACAAAACTGATTAATCAAAAAAAGGAATTGGATTTTCAGAAATTAGAAAAAGAAAAACTTGAAGCAGAAATAAATATATTATTGCCAAACAAAACACCCGAACAGGCAGAAAAAGAAGTTGTTAAAAAAATAAAAAATATTGAAAATATTGTTTCTAAACAAAAAATTGTTATTGCAAAAATTGATTCTGATATAGTGTTTAATATGCAAAAAACCGATGAATTAAAAACAGAAATTTTATTGAAATCGGAAAAAACAAAAAATAAAGAAACCGAATTGCTTCCTGTTTTACAAAAACAAGGTTATAAAACTGTAGATGCGGCTGCTAATAATATTTTAAAAGCCAACGAGGCAGAAAAAATTAAACAAAAACAAGAACTATTAAATAATAGTAGGATTTCTAATAATCAATCTATTAGCGATAAAGAGCTGGACTTAGAAAAAACATTGGTAAACGACAATAATAAAATAACATACAAAGAATTGGTGCAACAATTGAAAGAAATTAAAAAAACAAGGCAAGATAAAGATAGAGCAATAGGTTTTATTAAGAATAAATTATCGGAAAACAAGCTTAACAAAACAAAATTTAACAAAATAGAATTAAAACAAATAGCACAAAATAAAGAGTTTTTGCGTTGGAATGCTTTAAATGAATTGATTGGTGATAGTCAGGGTAAAAAATTCTCTCGTTTTGCACAAGAACTTACTTTGATGGAGCTTATAGGACTGTCTAACAAACATTTGAAAAAGCTAAATAAAAGATATTTACTCAAAAAAAGCGAGCAATCGTTGAAAGATAATTTAATTGTAATTGATAGATTTATAGCTAATTCGGAGCGTTCGGTTCAAACTCTTTCGGGAGGGGAGACTTTTCTTCTCAGTCTGTCGCTTGCACTTGGACTTTCGGATTTGGCAAGCAAAAACACAAAAATAGAATCGCTTTTTATTGACGAAGGTTTTGGTACATTAGACCAACTAACGTTGGATAAAGCTCTGGAAACTCTCGAAAATTTACAGACACAAACAAACAGAACAATTGGTATAATTTCGCATGTTCAAGCAATTAAAGAACGAATTACAACTCAAATAGAACTAAAAAAAGTAAACTCAGGAAATAGCCAAATTATTATTAAAACTTAGGAATTAGGAATTAAGAATTGGTTTACAGCTTAAAACGTTTATTTTGTAATTGCAGATTTATCGCCTCTGTTACTGCAATTCTCGTTGCAAAAAATAGGCGAATTGGAGAAAAAACTAAATCATTAAAATAAAACAAACAATCATTAGTCGCCATTTTTGGTATGTTTTACAACATTATGGCAATTAAAAATAAGAATGTAATTTTGTAATAATTTGAATATATTGTTGTAAGTTAGTCTTAAAATTTTGTAGTATTTCGTTTGTAATAGGCTTATTTCCACTAATTCTAAAAATTTCTGTTTTGGTGTTTAATCCAACTGAAACTTTGTTTTCTACAAATGAAAAAAGTATAGAACCTCTAAAAAGTTCGTTTAGCTCAATAATATAATCCATTAACTGGGGAGTTAAAATATTTTTAGTCTCATGTGTGTCAGTAGTAAATATTGCAAAATCTCTATCAAAAATATTGATATAACAGATAGAATAATAATACAAATAATAGAAGCAATTATATTTTTTTTTCTAATTATACTTTTTTGGTCTTTCCTGTAATTTTCAACATCAATAATATCCATGAGTTTTTTTATTATGAAATTTGGTAATGAATGAAATATAATGTTCTGGAATTTAACTATATTTTTCCTTTGCTTTTTCTGTTATTCTTTTTATAAAATTTGTTTTTCCAGTGGTGTAAGCTTCTCTATCGTTTTTATATTTTTCAGCAAGCTCTCTTTTTATTTGTTCGTATTGCTTTGCTGTCTTTTTATTGTTTATCAAAAAATCTCTAAAATAAAGTCTATCCCAAAGTCCATTATGTTCTTTTTCTGCTATGTGAATATGATACACCTGTCCTTTAAAACCCTCGTTAGTATATCCTTTTACAAACATAATGTAAGCAGGTAAACAATCTGTTCTTTT
The DNA here is from genome assembly GCA_029938985.1 of Bacteroidales bacterium. GTDB lineage: Bacteria > Bacteroidota > Bacteroidia > Bacteroidales > JAOZQN01 > JAOZQN01. The sequence goes on from JAOZTW010000211.1 coordinate 7,668, forward strand.
AATATAATGATAACCTTCTGTTGTCATTTGTTCTATTATTTTATCTTTAATATTTTGGTTATTTGGAATTTCAATTAAAATATCAATGGTTGGTTTAGCGTCAAGATTAGGAACAGCTGTGCTACCAAAATGTTCAATTCTTATTGCGTTTTGACCTAAAATTCTTTTCAAATTCTTTTTTTCAAGTTCAAATATCGTTCCCCATTTAAAATTTGGTTTAGCTATTATTATAGGAAATAATTTTCCAAGCTCTTCGCTACTTAAACTGTCCAAGTTTTTTTTTGCTTTTTTTTTGTCATTATAATTTTATATCTGATTGTGAATTAAATTTTAAAATTTTGGCAAATATAGTAAAATTTAGCATACCAACACTATTTTTTAGGGACTATCGAAAATTAAAAAAGGAAGCAAATTATATTAGTGATAAGAAAAAAGGAGTTGAATTGCAGAAAAAAGAAAATTTGGCATTTTTCACGAGTATCAATTTCTTCGTTACTTTTGAAATATTAAAATG
>JAOZTW010000831.1 GCA_029938985.1 Bacteroidales bacterium
CAAAGGTAAACTTTAATTCTAATATTTCAAAAAAGCCTTGAACTTGACACTCGTTAAAAACGCCAATTTATTAATAAAGCGAGTTAAAGCATATTATTTTATTTTTTTTGATAAAGAAAAACATAAATTTGACTTCATTAAAAAAATATAACTTCTTTTTTTGATTATTTATTTTTTATATTTTAATAAGATTATTACCTTTGTCTTTTTAAATAGTACCTACGCAGTAGTTTTGTAGAATATAAAAAACAGTAAAAATAATTTCTGGCATTAGCCAAAAACTCATAAACAATTATTCAATACTAACTTACTAATTATTATCTTATGTTTAAAGGACATCCTAAAGGATTAATTGCAGCAGCACTCGCAAATATGGGCGAGCGGTTTGGTTTCTATACCATGATGGCGATATTAGCACTATTTATTCAAGCAAAATTTGGATTAGACGGTGCAAATACAGGTATTATTTATTCAACATTTTATGCTTTAATTTATGTGTTATCTCTTGTTGGTGGTATTATTGCAGACAGAACAAAGAATTATAAAGGCACCATTATGGCAGGTCTCATTATTATGGGATTGGGTTATGTGATTATGGCAATTCCAACACCTACTCCTTCACCTGATGGTTATAAAGCAGTTTTTCTTACATTTACATTATTTGCACTGTTGGTAATTGCATTTGGTAATGGTATGTTTAAGGGTAACTTGCAAGCCTTAGTTGGTCAAATGTACGACAACCTAAAAGATGATAGCAAAAGAGATTCTGGTTTCCAATTATTCTATATGTTTATTAATATAGGAGCTATTTTTGCTCCATTTACTGCTATTGGTGTAAGAAACTGGTGGTTAAAAAGTCACGATCTTCAATACAACGCCGAGCTACCTGCATTTTGTCATTCACACCTAAATGGCACAATTACAGGCGAATCTATTACTTCTTTTCAAACACTGGCTAACGAGGCTTCTGGCTCTACTGTAACTGATTTATCGGCTTTTGCAACTGAATATCTTGGTGTGTTTACCACAGGATTTCACTATGCTTTTGCTGTTGCTATTTTGGCAATGTCAATTTCGTTTATAGTTTATATGGTAAACAAAAAGGGTTTTCCAGACCCAAAAGGTAATAAAAAAACAGGTAATGAGCTATCTACTGATGAAGTAAAAATGGGATTAAAAGAAGTAAAACAACGTATGTTTGCACTTTTTGCAGTTATGGGAATAGTAATATTCTTCTGGTTTTCGTTTCATCAAAACGGACTTACACTAACATTCTTTGCAAGAGACTATACATTACTAAAAATAGGACCATGGGATATATCAGCAGAGGTGTTTCAATCAATGAATCCATTCTTTGTAGTGTTCCTTACCCCAATAATAGTGGCAGTTTTTGGCTGGCTAAACAGTAAAGGGCTTGAACCCTCTACACCTAAAAAAATAGCGATAGGTATGTTTATTGCAGCACTCGGTTACGTAGTTATGTCGATTGGCTCGTTTGGATTACCATTGTTTGAAACAATAGACCCAGAGAGTGGCGGAAGTCCTTTGGGAGCTGGTCAAAAAGTAACACCTTACTTGCTTATGGCTACATACTTTATCTTAACTGTAGCAGAATTATTTATCAGTCCACTTGGATTATCATTTGTATCAAAGGTTGCACCACCACAATATCAAGGTATTATGCAAGGTGCTTGGCTTGGTGCTACTGCGGTAGGAAACCAATTATTGTTTATTGGTGCTATATTATATCAAACTGTGCCACTGTGGTTAACATGGAGTGTGTTTGTAGTAGTTTGTACTATTTCAATGTTCACAATGTTGTTTATGGTAAAATGGTTAGAACGTGTAGCTAAAACAAAATAACTGTCCTCATAATGGCAATTAGGAATTAAGAATTGGTTTACACCTTAAAGTTCTATTATTTATAACATAAATAGTGTAGGACTTAATTTTCTAAAGTATTGTTTTACGAAAAGACTTTCCAAGTGCAAATTTGAAGATTATTACTCACAAATCAAACTTCCAGCACTTAAGTCAATACAATATAAATAATACTATATGAATATCAATAGATTAAAAGATACTATTAGTAAAAAAAAATATACACAAAAAGAAATAGCTGATTTAATTGGTTTGTCTCAAACTGGTTTTGGGCAAGCACTGAAAAAAGGGGACTTTAAAATATCTACTTTAGAAAAAATATCTGTAGTATTAGATGTTCCAATATGTTATTTTTTTGAGGAAAGTTCTAAAAATACTGGAGATATAATTGGTTCTCAAAA
>JAOZTW010000832.1 GCA_029938985.1 Bacteroidales bacterium
TCTTAATATAGTAAATTGTTTTTTTTATTGAAAATCATATAGTTAATTGTCTCAAAACAAGTTTTCCCGACTTATCAGTTCAATGGTTCAATGGTTCAATGGTTCAATGGTTCAATGGATTAAAAAATACAAATGTGTAAAAACTTTTGTATGGATACATATTTATAAATTTGTAACAAAAATCTCCCTAATTTTTTTATTAGGGAGATTTTATACAATTGTGTTCAATTGTATTTTAATTGCATTTCAACTTTTTTGAGGATAATTATTTTATTTTCTAATATTGAATTAGAAAATCTAAGAAAATTTTGTTAAAAAAGATATAATATTATCTTCTGGAACTAAATTAAGTTTCTTTCTTAATCGTTTTCTTGCTGTTTTTATAGTTGATGGGCTTTTAAAAGTTAAAGTAGCAATTTCTTTATTTGATAAATTTAGTTTAATAAAAGCACATAATTTTCTTTCATTTGATGTTAGTTTTGGAAATTTTTCATCTAATTTAACATAAAAACTTTGATGAACCGATTCAAAATGTTTTTCAAATTCATTCCAATTAAAATCATTTTTTGATATTTTATATTTTTCAATAATTCTATTTATTTTAGATTTAGTTTGGTCGTCCGTAGTTTTTTTTATTATTATTAATTCCTCCATCATACCCAAAACTGTTTTGCTATTTTTTGCTATCAATAATGCTTTAGTAGAAAGTTCTCTTTTTTTATAATTTAATTTCAATTGCAATTCTTTGTTTTCTAAATCTTTCTTCTCTATTTGTAATTTGTTTTTTTCCAAATTTAATTTTTGTATTTTAACTTCTTCATCTATTATTTTTATTTTTTGTTTTGAATTTTTAATTATCAGTAATAGAATAAAAATTAAACTAATAACCATCAGAAAAATAATAATTACACCAATAATAACCGTTCTTTGAACAAATTTTTGATAATGATTTTCTTTTTTTAAAAGTTCAATTTTTTGATTTTTTTTTGATAATTGATATTTAGTCTCTATTTCTGTTATCATATTTTTACTTTCCTCACTAAAAAGGGAGTCATGAACAATTTTATATCTTTTATGATAAAAATAAGCATTTTTAAAATCATTATCAATTTCAGAAATGATAGATAATGTAATTAAGGCATTTGAAATTTGCTCTTTAGCATTAATTTCTTCTGCTATTTTCAAACTGTTTAAACTATATTCTTTGGCAAGACTAACTTGTTGTGAACTAATTAATGTTTCTGCAATATTATTCAACGTTAAGGAAATAGCTCTTTTATCATTCAAATTCCTTTTTATATCAAGTGATTTGTTAAAATATTCAATTGATTTATCATATTGTTTTAATTGTTTATAAAGCAACCCTAAGTTATTGTAACTAATTGATATTCCCTTATTATCATTAATAATTAATCGTATTTCAAGAGCTTTATTGTACAAATCTGTAGTTTTTTTAGTTTGGTTTAAATCCCAATATACATTTCCAAGATTATTATAAACATTTGCTATACCTTCCTTATCTCCAAGTAGTTGTTTGTACGTTAAAGCTTGTTCCAAATAATATATTGATTTTTTGGAATTACTCATTTTTTGATATATAATCCCAATATTATTAAATATTATCGACAAATTTAGTGTGTCATTGTATCTTTCACAAATTTTTAAACCTAAATTAAAATATTCAATTGACTTATCATAAGTACCTATATAAAAGTATATTCTACCTATTTTATTGTAATAAATGGTAAGTTTTTTTTCGTCATCACACAAAGCAATTGATTCTTCATATTGTTTAATTGCCAGTGAATAATTAGATTGTTTATCATAAACATCACCAATTTGTTCGTAAACAATGTGTTTCTCATTATCTGTTGTTGTTGATAAAATTAGATTAAGACTATCAATATTTTGAGTAAAAACTAAAAATGGAAAGAAAGTAAATAATAATGATATATAGAAACGTTTTTTCAAAATGTTTAATTTTAATTAATTAGAATAAAAATTTGCAAGTTTCTTAAATGCAAAATATTTGTTTTTAAATATTCATATACGTAAAAAACTTGAACGCTTTATATATAAATGACTATGTGGCAAGAGTTAACACTTGCCACGAAAAGTCGTTGATAACCAATTTTGTTCAACCTTAAAGTAGATAGCATTTTTTTGAAATTTCAAAAGTAATGCAAAATTTCTATTAAAAAAACGAACTTAATTTTTTATTAATTAACTGAAAAGTCGGGAAAACTTTTTATCATAACATTAAAGCATTGATTA
>JAOZTW010000212.1:0-5052 GCA_029938985.1 Bacteroidales bacterium
TTAGTCCTAATGTTGATGTTGATAACCAAGAAGGACAAGTTGAAGAATACTCAAATTGGCGTTCTCAATTAAATACTGACCTCCTTATAACTTATACAAGAAAAATAGGTAAGGATTTCAGTTTTAATCTTTTGGCAGGGCATAATATGAACCAAACTAAATATAGAAGTCAATATGCTGGAGCAATTGGTATTAATATTGACAAATTTTATGACTTATCTAATACTTATGGTACACCAATTATTGGAGAGTATCGTAACATTAAAAGATTAATTGGTGTTTTTGGAAATGCTCAATTTAGTTATAAATCATGGGCTACCTTATCATTAACTTGTAGAAATGATTGGTCGTCTTCATTGCCAGCTGAAAATAACAGTTTTTTCTATCCAGGCGTTGGTGTTGGTTTAGTTTATTCTGATTTATTAAATATTCCTAAAAAGATTTTGCCTTATGGTAAATTAAGAGTAAATTGGGGACAAACTGGAAACGATGCTGGAGTATATCAAGTATATTCTGTGTTTAGTCAACCAGGGCGTTTTCCTGTAACAAATGGTAACACAAATGTAAACGCATTTAGCGTTGGAAATAGAATTGCAAATCCATTATTACAACCTGAAATAACATCTGAATTTGAAGTAGGATCTGATATGAGATTTTTCCAAAATAGAATAGGAGTTGATGTAACTTATTATAATAAAGTAATTAATAAGCTTATTTTTGATGTAGGACAAGCTGGTTCAACAGGATATACAGCTCAAACAATGAACCTTGGAAAAATTGGAAACAAAGGTATTGAACTTATGGTAACTCTGGTACCAATCAAAAAGAAGAATTTTACTTGGGATCTTACAATTAATTTTTCTAAAAACTATTCAAAAGTTATTGAACTACCTGGCGAACTTGAGCATGTTGATATAATGGGCTTACTGGGCGGAACAGAGAATTGGTTTAGAGCATATCCAGGTTCTCCAATTGGTGTGTTTGAAGTATCAGCACCAAGGTTATACATTGACGACCAAGGTGTTGAACATGTTATAGTAAACCCACAAGGAGTTCCTGATTTGAACTCGGAAGGATATAAACTTGCTGGAAAATCTGAACATGATTATATGTTTGGTTTTGTTTCTAAATTTACCTTTTTCAAACTTTTTACTTTAAGTGCAAATGTAGATTATAGACAAGGTGGAGTTATGCACTCTCGTACAGCTGGTATGGCGTATTTTACTGGAACATCTCCTCAAACTTTGTACAACGATAGACAACCATTTATAGTTCCTAATTCTGTTAGAGCAATTAAAGACGAAGATGGAAATGTTTCTTATGTAGAAAATACACTACCAGTACTATACACTAATCTTGGAGGTGCCGCTGATTCATATATGGAAAGAGGTGGATTACACACAGGAGGACACGAAATAATTGAAAAAACTTTTGTAAAATTACGAAGTGTTAGTTTAAAATTTAGAATGCCAAGTAAGTGGTTTAATAAAATGCCTGTTTCATCAGTTTCTTTTTCTGTAATAGGAAATAATTTACTTATGTGGACACCAGAAGGTAATAATTTTATTGACCCAGAACTTACAACTTATGGTAACGATATAGGTGCTGACTTTGGAGAATTTGGAGCAACACCTTCAATCAGAAGTCTCGGTTTTAATTTTTCGGTAAAATTTTAAATAAAAATATTAATTAAGGAATTGCATAATTATAAAATAAAAATTATTATTTTTCAATTCCTTAATAAGTGAAAAAGAAGAAATAAATAATATCAAATATACTCGTTTAGTTTGCTGTTTTTTTATTATAAAAATAACAAAAATTGTGTATTTTAAAAACACTTAATTTATTTTGTTTTTCACTAATATTTATATTTTACAAAATAAAAACTACATATCCCTTTTAAAAAAGAGGATATACACAAAACTAAATAAAATAATTAATCATATAAATAAAATTCTATTTTATGAAAAAAATAAAAATAATAACCTTAATGCTAATTATTACATTATCATTTGGCTGTAAAAAATTTCTTGATGTAAATCATGACCCTAACTCGCCTGAAGAGTCAAGTGTGGAATATGTATTTCCAGCAGGAGTAGCAAGTACGGCAAGTGTGTTTGGTGGGTCATGGTCAATACTTGGTGAAATATGGTCTCAACATTGGACATCGCAACCAAACGCACCTTCTTTTCAAGGAGAAGATAAATATTCTGTTCAAGCTGGTGATTATAGTTACGACCTTAGAGGTTGGGAGAGTATATATACCGCTGCTCTTATGGACTATGAATGGGTAAGAAACGATGCCAGAGCAAGTAAAAATTGGACTTATTATCTTATGGCTACTACAATGCAATGCTATACTTACCAAGTTATGGTGGACTTTTTTGACAATATTCCATTTTCAGAAGCATTACAAAAAGTACCTGCTCCATTCGAAAACGGACAAGAAATTTATGATAGTTTAATTGTTCGCTTAGATTTTGCATTAGCACAAAATTTAGAAGGGGATAGCTGTATCACTCCGCTTGCAGATGATGTAGTATTTGGAAATATTGGTGGTGGAATGAACAATTGGGTTGCTTTTGCAAATACTTTGAAATTAAAAATATACTTGCGACAAAGATTTGCAAGACCAGATGTAGCAAGTGCTGGTATAGCTAAATTATACAGCGATGGTGTTACTTTTTTAAGTGTAGATGCGGGCTATGGTGCTTTTGATAATGAAACAGGAAGAGATAATTACCTGTATGCAGCACAATTTAGAGGACGTACAGACATTTGCCCAAGTAGAACAATTTTGGATTACATAACAAACGATAAAAGACTTAATTTTATATTTACTTCACCCGAATTAGGTAATGACGAACCTTATGTTAGTTTTGATGGAGATCAATTCGGTATGTATCAAGGAGATATAAATAATGTTTATTCTGATCCTGATAACGAACCAGATAAATTCTCTGAACCAAATGTACAACCACTTCAGTTAGTTTATTTTATTTCAAACGTAGAAAGTAAACTATTACAAGCCGAAGCATGCTTGATTTATGGTGTTGGAGATGCACAAAGTTTATTTAATGAGGCTCTAACTGCAGACTATTTGAGAAAAGGAGTTGCTGATTATAACTCCGAAGATCCTCCAGTACTTGTGGCAGTAACTCCAACTCCTGTAACTTTTAGTGGTGATGTAGAACAAGATTTTGAAACCATAATGGTAGAAAAATGGATAGCTTTTACTAACACGCAAGGTATGGAAGCCTTTTTGGAACACAACAGAACAGGATATCCAAAAGAAAGTGCCTACAACCCAACTATGGACGAGTTTAGTAGTAATTATGTTAAAGGAGAATTTACAGTATCAGTAACAGGAGTACTTAGTGGAAGTTTCCCAAGACGGTTATTATTGCCTGCTTCGGAAGAAAGTAAAAATCCAGAACATTGGCCAGGTAGAACTCCATTAGACGAACCAGTTTGGTGGGATGTAAATTAGGAATATACTAAAAGACTACTCATATTATACCAATTCTCTTAGTTGTTGAGTTTATAAGAGTAGCCTAATAATAATTTTATACTATAAATAATTCAATTAATAATTTTAAAAAAAAATAATATGAAAAAATACATATTAATATCATTTGTATCTATCTCGATATTTTTGTTATCTTTTAATTCTTGTGACAAATTAGGCTTGGAAGACTCTACAGATAATATTTCTGTAGTTTCCACCAAACCTGTCATCACTTTGGAAGGATCTATTATAAATAGTGTTCTGTTAAATGGTAGTTATGAGGACGCAGGAAGTGATGCAACTGCTGGAAGTAATACAGTTTCAATGGAAATTGTAAGTGGGAATGTGGATATAAAAACAAAAGGTTTTTATGTTGTTACATTCAGAGCGGTTAATGAATATGATTGGGTTACCTTTGCATATAGATCAGTATTAGTTCATGACGGAAATCCTTATGTTGAAACTTTAAGTGAATTGTACAAAACGGGGTCTGATTTTCTTAATATTAATTCAACTATAACTAAGATAGAAGAAAAACCTGGATATTATGAAATGCAAAATGTTTGGCCAGGTCAAGAAGCTGAGTTTCCAATATATTTTGCAGATAAAGGTAATAATAAGACTTTTGGTGTTGTGCCTGGTGTTGACGAAGTTTATGGTAGATACTTTGGTGAAGCTACACTTGTTGGTAATGATCTTGTATTTGAACTGGTATATTATCCACCACAAACAGGATTAAGAACTACTAAAACTGCAACTTGGAATCCAAAAACAAAATAAAAAATATAATTAGGTTTTATTCAAACTATCAATATCATAACATTTAATAATATAGCATTTAAATTTACGAATGTAGATTATTATTAATAAAAATGAAAATTTATAGTTTGAAAAACACCACAAAATAAATAAATTATGAAAAAACACATTAAATTAATTTTATTCATTTCAATTGTACTCTCATTTACAGCATGTGATTTATATCCAGACTGGGAAGATTATGTTGAGTATTCATCAGTATATCCTGTTTGTGGAGAATATTATGTTATTGATTACAATGCAAATGACATGAGCGATACTATAACAGAAGCATACTATTTGTATATCTATAACAAGTCGTATAACCCAACAGGTGATTCTATTTGGATTGACAACAATACTGGACATCCAGCTGGAGGTGATCCTTATAGTTATAAATATAAAATAAAGTGTAAAGCGGATACAGAGAATTTAAAATTTGATTGTACAAAACAAGGGCATGTTTCAGGTACTTTTGCTCATTCCCAAGATTCTGCTGTTACTGTTACAATAGAAAGTAGTTTTATTATTGATGAAGATCCTGGTGATATATTGAGTTCAAAAGCTGATAGTATTTATTTCAAATTCTCTTATTATGATAAATATGGAGAATTAGTAAGAACTTTAGTAACAGCAGGACACAGAAAAACAGGTTGGGAAGAACCAGAATATGACGATGATATGTAAAAATCAGAGATATTGAGCGTTTTCCATGAAAATTAATTATCTTATGTTTGTGGAAAACA
>JAOZTW010000212.1:5152-8118 GCA_029938985.1 Bacteroidales bacterium
GCAAATAGCGAGATATTCAATGCCTTTTTTAATTAAAAAAAAGGCAAAATAAACAAATTGATTGTGAATAGTTATTTTTTTTTCACTTGGAATATATTATAGCAATTATTTAAATAATTTTTTTTATTAACAAATTAAACTTTAAAACATGAAAAAAGTTTTCGTATTATTATTAGGAGTTGTTATTGTTTTTGGAGCAATGGCACAGGAGGTAAATACAAGGAAGGCTATTCCAATTAAATTTGATAAAAATTTGGAAAAAGTAGTAAAAAAAGGTTATTCAATTAAAACCAGTAAAGACATTGAAAGTGCAGAAATGATAGGTACTACAAACTACGACCTTCAGACAAATGATGCAGTAGCAAGAAGATTAATTGTGAGAGACGATGGAACTATGTCTGGTGTTTGGACTGAATATCATGGACAAGATGTTGCAACAGGAGAAATACCTCAAAGAGGAACAGGATATGCCTATTTTGATGGAACTGAATGGGATATTGATGTAACAGGAACTACAGTTACAATTGATAATGTAGCAGGAAATGCAAAAAAAGGTTGGCCTTGTATTGTAGATATGGGAGCAACAGAATTTGTTCTAACTCATGGTGGAAGTACTGGAGTATTAAATAATTATGGGCAAACAACAGGAGCAGCAATTACCAACTGGACACAACAATCAGTATCAGATGTACCAACAAGTGATGAAGGTTTGTTCTGGCCCAGAGCAATAGCATCTGGCGATGTAGTACATGTTATGTGTGCAGTACTTGACGCTGCTAAATACAAACCTGGTTATGCTCGTTCAACTGACGGTGGAGAAAATTGGGAAGGAATTACAGATGCTCCATTTCCAACATTTGATACAGAATATGGTATCAATAATTTATCTGGCGACTCTTATGCTATTGATGCAACTGGTGATGTTGTAGCTATTGTTATATTTCACTTACTTGGAGATTTTACTCTTTATAAATCAATAGATGCTGGACTAAGTTGGGAAACTACTGTTATTGCAGACTTCCCCGTTGATGCTTATGATTGGAAGGCAGGTATTCAAATTGATGTTGACACTGATGGACTTGCTGATACTTGTGTAACAGTAAACAACGCTGATGTTATTGTTGATGCTAATGGTAAAGTACATGTAGCATTTTCTACAATGACTCTTATAGATGAAGACGCAGGAGACAATGCTGCAAGTTATTACTATGGTTATAATAATGGTGTTCACTATTGGAACGATGATATGGCAGCAGGAGAACATACAGGAGGAGTAGCTACAACAAGTTTTCACCCATTATACATATCTGAAGATGTAGTAGAATATGTTGGATTCACACCAGATCTTAATGGAAACGATGACTATGAGATTACAGGAGCAGGTGTTTATGGTTTTCAAGGATGGTGTGGATACCCAAGTATTACAGTTGGTGCTGATAATGAAGTAATTATTAGTTTTTCTGCAACAATGGAAGGAGATAACTATTTAAAAAGTGATGCTTTTCCTGAGCCACAAAATTATAGACATGTATGGCTTACTCTGTCATCAGATGGTGGTACTACCTTTGGAGACATTTTTGATGTAACAGATATTGACTTACCAGGTGCAGAAGCTGTAATGTGTTGTCTTGCTAAATCAACATATAACAATTCTGCTCATATTATGTATGAATGGGATAGTGAACCAGGTTCTATTTTTTCTGAAGATGCTGGCGAACCAGTTACACTTAATTACATACTTTATAAAGAAATTAAATTCATTGACTTAGTAGGTATTTCAGATAACCTTACAGCTGATTTTGAAATAAATGTACATCCTAATCCTACAAATGGTATTATTAAAGTTACAAACGTAGAAAATTCTGAAATTTCAATTTTTAATATGCTTGGAGCTAAAATAATGACTGTAAATAGTGATTCTTACTCAAAAGAAATTAATATGACTGACCTACCAGTTGGAACTTATTTTGTAAAAGTAACTAACGAATCAGGTACTTCAACTAAAAAAGTAATGAAAACACAATAATAAATAGTATTTACCTATTGTTTTGTTGTCAGACAAATATTTGCTTTATAAATTAATACTTTGTCTGACAACTATGTGAAAAATAATAAATTAGTAGCTCCAATCTACTTGTTTATATTGTCTTTAGAAAATTAAAAAGCTCATTAAATAGCTCGCTATTTGCAGATTTTGAATTATTATTAGAACAAAAAACGGAGTAACTTGGAGCAACTTATTATTATTTTCACTAAATGTTTTCAAATTTTATAATTTCAAATTTTCAACCAATGAATAAATTTAAAATAATTTTTATTAGTCTATCTGTTTTGTCTTTTGTTATTTTATCGTCGTGTAATAGAGATGGTAACTCTTTTGGAGGAATAATATATGAATTAGATAGTACTAATTTAGCAAATGGTGCAAAAGTAGAATTGATAAAAGATATGCAAGTATTTGAAGAAAAAACAACAGATGCCTCAGGAGAATATTTGTTTGAAGATCTTCCTGAGGGATTGTATTTTGTTGAAGCTACATTAGAAGGAGAAGATACACTAACTGGAAATTCTAGAAAATTTCATGTTATGTATGGAGATGTAAGAGACAACGCACATGTATTGCTTCATGAATAAACAGACTAATGCAAAAGTATTAGATTGTCTTTGAATAGCCACATTAGGCAGATTAAAATTAATAAACAGTTATATTTGAACATTTTTTTGTTCTTATAACTGTTTTTTTGGTAAAAACAAAATCAGCGTTTTTCATAAGTGTAAAGTAAGTACCCATACAAAAGTTTTTACACATTTGTATTTCTTTATTCTATTGGTTTATAATTATTTAATTGTATCATTGAACCTTTGAATAATTGTATCATTCCTTACAAGGCATTTTTATTTTTTAAATACAGCAGTTTACTTATTGTAAATGAGGATTTTAAAATAATCAAAATAACGCAGTAATT
>JAOZTW010000213.1 GCA_029938985.1 Bacteroidales bacterium
TACAGAATTGGTGTTGACGCATCTGGTTTTAATAGAAAAGGTTACGAAGCTATTATGAAATTTACTCCAGGTTCGGTAAACGGCGACAAAAACGTAACTGAAAATCCAGGATACGTAACTGATGCTACAAGAACTACTTCTGAATTTTCTCAAGACCTTCTTTTAAATGCTAATAAAACTTTTGGAAAAATAGGTATGTATGCTTTAGTAGGTTTTTCTACTTTCCAAAGAGATTATAAAAGAGTTGCTGGTGAAATTAAGAGCATGGTAATTCCTGAATTTTATAACTTAGGAAATACTGATAGTGATAAATTTACTGATACATATCGTGTAAGAAAAAGACAAATGGGTGTTTTTGGTCAATTAGATATGGATTATGATAAATTCGTTTATTTAACACTTACTGGTCGTCAAGATTATTCTTCTACACTTCCAAAAGATAATAATCACTTCTTTTATCCATCTGTTAGTACTTCAATCTTATTATCTAATTTGGTAGATGTTTCTGCAATAAATCTATTTAAAATAAGAGCAAGTTGGGGACAGGCAGGTAACGATGCAGCCCCATATTTACTTGATGCTATTATGGGAGCTGCAATAGTAGGACTTCCTTTTGGTGATATTAATTTTCCATTTAATGGAGTTGGTGGTTTTGAAAAAGGAAATAGAATTGGTAACCCTGAGTTAAAACCTGAAATTACTACTGAAATGGAAATTGGTACAGATATTAGACTTTTTAATCAAAGACTAAATATTGACTTTGCTTTTTATAATAGAATTTCGGATGGTCAGATTTTAAGTGTAACTATTCCTGCTTCAAGTGGATTTTCTTCGCAGGTAATAAATTTTGGTAATGTTAAAAATAGTGGTATAGAGCTACTTGTTGGTATAACGCCAGTAAAAACTCGTAACTTTACATGGAATATTACTACAAACTTTACTAAAAATACAAACGAAGTTTTAGATTTACCTGAAGGATCAAGTGAAATAGTACTGCAAAGTGCTTACGATGTTGAACTTGTTGCAATGGAAGGACAACCGCTTGGTATAATTAGAGCTCCTGATTATGCAAGAAATGATGATGGAAAAATTATTGTTAACGGTTCAAACGGTCTTCCTGAAGGAACAACTGAAAAAACTATAATTGGTGATATTCAACCAGACTATATTCTTGGTTTATCAAACAGCTTTACAATTGCTAAAAACATTGATTTCTCTTTTACAATTGATTATCGTCCAGGTGGATACATGTATTCGGGTACAGCAGACCTTAACTATTTTACTGGTAATGCAACTCAAACTCAATACAACGATCGTCAGCCATTTTTGATTCCAAATTCTGTAAAATTAAATCCTTATTTTGATGAAACTGATGATTCTTTTGGACCTGAATATATTGAAAACGATGTTCCTATAGACATGTCAAACATGAATGCTTATTATTATCATTCACAAAATTTAGTAGCAGGCAGAGACAGAGTAATTCCAAGAGATTTTCTTAAATTAAGAGACGTTTCTATAGCATACACTTTACCAAAGAAATTAATTTCCAAAGCTAAAATAAGTAATGTTCAACTTATTGTATCTGGAAGAAACTTATTATTATACACACCAGCTGATAATAATTTTGTTGACCCTGAGGCTACTTCATTTGGTAACGATTTAAGAGGTGCGTTTGGTGAATTTAGAACAGGACCAACATTACGTACTTTCACAGGAACTTTAAGAGTTAAATTTTAATAAAAAAACATAATAAACAATGAAAAATAGAATTTCAATAATAACAATAACCGCAGCCATGATGCTACTTGTGTTTTCGGGCTGTAACAAATGGTTGGACGTAAACGACGACCCAAATAATACATTGGAAGCTACTCCTGAATTGGTTTTTCCTGCAGGAGTGATGTCGGTAACTGGAATGACAGGTGGATATTTTAATCTAATTGGTGGTTTTTGGTCGCAATATTGGACACAAAGTAATGCTGCAAATCAATATAAATATCTTGACCAATATTCAATTCAGTCGGGTGATTTTAACACCACTTGGAGAGAAATGTATAGAGGTGGATTAAGTGATTTACAATACGTAATTGACCAAACAGAAGAAAGTGAAAACTGGGAATATTATTTGATGGCTACTGTTATGCAGGCTTATGCTTATCAATTTATGACAGATTTACATGGAGCTATACCATACTCAGAAGCTCTTCAAGGAGATGCAGAAGAGGCAAATTTTAATCCAAAATTTGACAGTCAGCAATCAATTTATACCGATTTATTAGCAAGATTAGATGTTGCCTTAGCAAAAGATTTTGATGGAGCAAATCTTACAGATACTGAAATTAATGGTGATATTGTTTTTGGTGGCGATTTAGACCAATGGGTTAGATTTGCAAATACATTAAAATTAAAAATGTATTTAAGAATGGCTTACGTTGACGCATCAACAGCTCAAACAGGTGTAGCAAAATTATATGCTGATAATGTTGAATTTCTAAGTTCAGATGCAGCTATAAATTCATTCTCTGCATCACTTGGACAAGAAAATCCACTATATGCTAATGATAGATCGGGATTAAATGTGGCAACTAATTTAAGAGTTAGTACCACTATTTACAAATATTATGACACAAATTCTGACCCAAGATTGGATCTTATTGTTCAGGAAAATGATAACCCTTTACCACAAGGAGGTTTTAATATTCCAAGTACAGATATGGACCCTACAACGGTTTGTATTTTCACTTTAAGTGCAACAGACCCAGTATATTTTATTTCTGCTGTTGAGAGTTATTTGTTACAAGCAGAAGCTGTAGCAAGAGGTTGGGGAACAGGCAGTGACGCAAGTTTATATAATACTGCTGTTTTAATTGATTTTTCAAGAAAAGGTTTAGATGGTTCAGCATTTGTTGAAGCAGGTGGAGCTTACGAATATCCAGCTGGAACTTTTGATAAAAATCTTGAAGCAATAATTATGGCTAAATGGGCTGCTTTTGTAGGAACACAAGGTACAGAAGCATTCTTTGAAACAAACAGAACTGGTTATCCAAAAGTTAGTTCAATACCTGCATGGGAGAATGGTGCGGAAAATCCAGATTATGTTGGTGGTAATTTAACATATTCTCTCGAAGGACAAACAAGTGGTGCATTCCCAAAAAGGTTATTGTATCCACAAGATGAAGTTAATGTAAATACAAATTTCCCTGGACAAACAAGTGTTACCGATGCAGTTTGGTGGGACGTTAATTAATAATCAATAAAATTATTCAAAAATGAAATCAAATAAAATTATAGTATTTTTGGTAGTAAGCTTATTTATAGGACTTACTGCTTGCGAAAAGGAATATAATACTGCAGATTTAACAACAAGAACAACTTATTATGCAGTATTTGATATGAAAGGAGAAACCTCATATACGATTCCAGTAGGAGGAGAATATTCAGACCCAGGTTGTACTGCTTCAGAAAATGGAAGTCCGTTAGAAGTTGATATTAATACTGAAGGAACATATTCTGGGTATTCAGATGTTGATGCAGATGCTTCAGTATCAGACCAATATATTACTTACTATAGTGCAGAAAATAGTGATGGATATTCAATTGCAGCAGAGAGATATGTATGGGTTGCTGAAACAGGTGACTTAACTACTAATATAGCAGGTTTGTATACATCTTCTATTTCAAGAATGGGAACACCTGCTTATGATGGAGTAGAATATATTTTAATAACAAAAACAGGTGACAACACCTATTCAATAACTGATGCTGTTGGTGGATATTATTATCTTGCAAGAGCTTATGGTTTTGGATATGCAGCACAAGGTTCTATTATTACTGCTAATGATATTCCTAATAACGAATTTATAGTTACTGATGCTATTTTTCCTAATTGGGGAAATACTGTAGTTGTAACAGATTTTCTTGTTGATGCAGAAACCAAAACAATATCATTTACAGGAACTGGTGATTTTAATAATGGAGTATTCACTGTTGAATTAACACAAGTTCAATTATAAAAAATAATAAAAATGAAAAATAAATTAATAGTTTTATCAATCCTGATTGTTCTTGTAGGAGGAATGACAGGATGCAGAAAGATGTATGAATTAAACCAACCTAAAGAACAAGAAGTAGAATATTCTGCAGTGTGGCCTCTTGCTGGAGAGTGGTGGGTTAATTATGAAAGCGGAGATTATATTTCAGGTTACACACCTCTTTTTACATATAATACAGCAGGTGAAGATACTGACAAATTGTGGATTAGTGATAATGGTAACTGGTGGACTTATACAGTTAAATCTGGTTGTAGTGTTGATGCTAAAACATTCTCTGGAACAAATTTAGTAAGCACAGCCGACGGAGGTGATGCAGTATATGACATAGAAGTTCAAATTACAAATGGAAAAGTAATTGTTGATGGTGGAAAATCTACTTCAGGAGTAGTTTGCGATAGCATATATTTTGAAGTTGAATTTGAAGATGATCCAGGTACTGTTTATCAATGCTCTGGTGTACGTAGAACAGGATTTCTTGAAGACGAACATTAAGAATAATATTTGTTAATAAAATTAAAGCTATCTTAATATTCCTAATTAAGATAGCTTTTTTTTTATTAAATAAAATTCAAAAGTGAGATAAAAAATAATAAGAAATGAAAGATAAACAAATGTGCCTTCTGCCTGATGTGTCCAATCTTTTTGATGTTCAATAATTGGAATTTTTAATTTATGAATAAAAATTGAAAACAGTATTCTTGAACTATTAACAAAAATAGTTAACAAATAACTTGCAAATAAAATTACTGGAATAGATATTAATTTTATAGATCTTTTTTTATAATATTTAATAGCCAAAAACGATAACATAACAAAACAGAGAAGCCAAAAATTGACACCAGAGCATGATTTGTTTATTAAAATATTTAATTTTTGATTAAAATATCCCTCCTCCGAAATAAATTGAGAATCCGAATTAGTTAACATTTCAATAACTTGACTTGTTGGTTTTAATAAAAACAGAAGATCATTGGTTTCTAAGCTTGTGTAAATAAATTTTAATAAAATAAAAATTATTATTAAAATTACATAATATGGTATATTTATGTTTTTAATCATTTTCACTAACCTTATATTTTCCCTGAAATTGTAAAAATAAAATTTCTACCAGGTGCAACAATTCCAGAAGAATATGGACGATAGCGATGATTTAAAATGTTTTCAATTCCAAAATTTATGTTTAAATATTTTTTTATTTTTATCGACATCTTATAATTAACAGTCCACCACCAAGGCGAATACGGATTGTCATTATTATCTTTGGCATAAAGGTGTGGTTTGTCTGCCTCATCGCCTGCAAGATTTTCAAACGATATTTCAGAATTATATTGTGAGTATAAATCAAAATAAAATTTTTTATTTTCAAAATACAGATGTGTAGCTCCAAAATTAGGAGAAACATGTCGTAAAGGTTTTTTTTCCTTATCATAACCTTTTGTGTATGTGTAATTTGTTTTAATTTTGAAAAATTCAAGAAAATTTATTTTTGCGGACAATTGTCCACCATATATTATAGCTTCGTCAGTATTTACAAGAGCTTCAACCTTACTTAAAGTTTCATCATACATAATTGAATCTTGTTGATTAAAATCAAAATCGCCACGCACCATAGCATTATCCAAAAATGAATAAAAAATAACTGCCTCCAAAAAAACATTTTCTAATCTTTTTGTAACACTAAATTCAGTGCTATAAACATATTCTGGTTTTAAATCAGGATTTGGAACAACTACATTACCTGGCTCGGAATCAAATACTTTACCCACATCATCAATATTTGGAGCTCTAAATCCTGTGGATAAATTAATATTGAATTGCCAATTTTTTTCGGTATTGTATGCAATACCAACACTTCCACTTATGGCTCCTGTTTCGTTTTCAATTTCGGTAAATGGAAATTGATAAAATGATGTATCTAAAGTTGCTTTAAGTTGTACATAGTTGTAGCGTATTCCAGAGTTTAGAGTTAGTTTTTTTGTTGCATTACATTTTAATTGTGAATAAACCGAACCAGAAGCATAAGTTGAACCATCTGGATATCGGCTTGCATAAGTTTCTGTTTCATTTGTATTTATATCCATTAAAACACCATCTGAATACACAGTATTATGAACAGCTTCAACTCCATAAAACAAATTTGTACGTTGATTAATTTTTTTATCAAAATCAATATTTGCTGTAGCAAGCTTTACGTTCTCATACCTTTTTCTTATTTGTTCTTTATTCAATTTTCTATCATGCCTGCTTTCGCTATAATCTTGATATGCAACTGTTAATTTTATTACATCATAAAATAGGTTTTCATTTTTATTTTCAATAGAAATATTATTCATTATCCATTTTTGTGGACCATAATACCATTCTGCATATTTTAATATATCTTTTTTATATTGTGTAAGTCTGTCGTAACGAGGCACATTGCCACTTTCGGAATAATGAAAAGAGTAATTTACATTCCAAAATTTATTCGGTTTAAATCTAAATTTTTGTAAAACATTGAACTGTTTATAAGCCGAACTTTTTTGAATATTTGAGTTTGAATTTTGTATAATAGAATCTTTACCATCAATAATCGACACATACTCAGGACGTGTATAATCTTCATTACCAGTATTTCCCATTTTCAAATCTCCAAAATCACTGTAAGTAAAACTTGTAATACTTGCTATTTTTTTCAATCCAAAACAAAAATCAATATGTCCTGTTTTTTCGTTATTAACAGTCGAATTTCTGATTAAATAGTTGGCCGTAAATCGTAATTTTTTACTTGTAGAAAGTTGTGCTATTTTTGTATGAAAATCCATTACGCCTCCAATAGCATCGCTACCATATATTACTGAACCAGGACCCAAAATAATTTCTGCTTGTTGCAAACTATTAGGATCAATTGATATAACATTCTGTAAATTACCACTTCTATAAATTGCATTATTCATTCGCACACCATCAACAACAATTAAAATTCTGTTTGCTGCAAAGCCTCTTATCATGGGGCTACCACCTCCCATTTGACTTTTTTGAATAAAAATTTCGCCAGAACCTCCAAGTAAATCAGCGGTAGTCTGCGGATTGTTTTTTGAAATATTCTTAACATCAAGAAATGTGATTTTTACAGGTACTTCACTCAGGTTTTGCTCCCATCTGTTTGCTCCAACTGTAATGTTATTAATGCTTTTGCAAATTTGAGTTAAGTAAATAATATTGTTAGAATCTTCAATTTCTTTATAAGTTACAATTTTCTTTTTATAAGAAGTGTGAATCAATTCTATATGATTTTTTTTCTTTAGTTCCGAAATATCAACTTCTCCATTTTTATCAGTAAACAAAAATTCCTCACTGCTACTTATTGTAACATATTCAATAGGTTTATTTGTTTCAAAATCAAGGATTTGTATAGTTTGTGCTAATAAATTTATTGGTAAGCCTAAAACAAATATTAATAGTATTTTTGTATTCATAAAGATAGTTTTAATTTTTCATATTAAAAAAAACTAAATTAACTATAAATATTATAACAATTTACTTTTTTAACATATTTTAAAATTAAGTACGTATTTTTAACTTTATACAATTGGTGAGCTTGACTATGATTTTTTTGGCGTTTTTCATAAGTGTAAAGTACAAGGCATTTTTATTTTTTAAATACCACAGTTTACTTATTGTAAATGAGGATTTTAAAACAATCAAAATAAGGCAATGATTTGCATTTATGAAAAATGCCATTTTTTGTGAATCATATACATTCCTGGTTTTGATGTTGGTCGTGTAGCAAATCCAAGTTTTGTGTAAAAATTTTCTACACCTTCGGCAGCCCTCAAACCTATGAATGAATTATTATTAGCATTTTTTTCAATAAACTTCATTACTTTTTTCATTATTAACTAAAGTTTTTGCTTTCATTTTATATTGATTATCAATAATTTATAAAATTAATTTTACTTATATACTATTAAAAAAGCATTATATAACACTTATAATAAGATAATTACAAATGTAATTACCAAAATAGTATAAAATTAACAATTATTAACCCTT
>JAOZTW010000214.1 GCA_029938985.1 Bacteroidales bacterium
AATGATAAGATAGTTTTTTTTAAGAATCAAATAAAATTAATTAAAAATGATAAGATAGTTTTTTTTAAGAATCAAATAAAATTAATTAAAGAAATGATTGTTGCAATATTTTCTTTATTTGATGACGATATTCACTTTATAAACCAATTAGAAGAATTATTGAATGCAAATAGTGGGTTAATAATTGACCCAGATGGAACTTATCTCCTTAATGACGAAACAGAAAAGAGTTCAGTAATAGACGATCCTGTTATTACACCACCAATTTATGGAAAGTACTATAATCCAAACACCAATTCAGTAAATTTGAATGGAGAAGCCCCACAATGGAGAAACGAATTAAATCTTGATCCCCGATACAGAGCGGTAGCAGGTTTGGGAGCACAGATAGTAAGAGAAAATCAATCTGAATTTATGGAAATGGCTTGGGATCAAGTAGAAGGCATTTTAGAGGCAAATCAAATGATAAAAGAAGCAGAACTTAGTCAAACGGCAAATTATTCAGTTTTTAATAAATACTTACCACACGATAATATTGATAGATTAATATCTATTCTTGGACCAATGAATAAATCAATATTACTAGACAATTCAACTATTGATTTTCAGATTAAAAATAGTATTGTACCAGAAGCAATTCAGAGTGTAGCATTTAGAAAGATTATGCGACCAAGTAAAAAAGTTATTAAAAGAATGACATCTAATGATAAAAGTACAGGTATAAGTAATTTTTTCACAAAATTAAATTCAGAACAACTAACTGCTGCTCCACCCAAGACATCAGGCTTAAACGTTTCCTCGGCACAGACAATAATTAATTCTGTTGAAAATACAATTTTAGACTTAAATAAAACAGATAAGATGCAAAATAAACCTACTACTCCCAAAGGAACTGTTTATGCTTCTCCTGAAAATTATTCGCTAAATTTACTTAACTTTTTATCAAATAAACTTACGCCAAAACCAGACGATTTAAAAGAAGAGGAAAGATTACCTCTTGATATTTCTGAATGGAATAATTTAATTTTAGACCAAATAAATCCTAAAAATACAATCCATAAAATAATAAATTCTCAAATAAGAATAGATAATCAACCAAAATCGGAATCTGGTTCTGTTTTTCTTCCAATATTGGCATATCCTCAATTTAATGTGCCTACCTTTGAGTATTTAAAAGAAAAATCATTAGATTATCTTATCAATAAATTAGATACATTAAAAGACAATACCGTTGGTGCTCTTACTATAAATACAAAATTTATAGAATCCTATATGGTTGGCTTAAATCATGAAATGGCAAAAGAGCTATTATGGAATCAATATCCCACTAGGCAAGATGGAAGTTATTTCACTAAGTTCTGGGACGATAGCGACTTCTACGGTGATGGTGATAGAATAAAAGAAATAAACAACTGGAAGAGTTCTCTTGGAGAAAACATTACAGATTCGGTAGGAGATGTATTGTTTTTAATCATTAAAGGAGAATTATTTCGCAAATACACTAATGTAGTAGTTTATGCCCAAAAAGCAATTGGAGACCT
The DNA here is from genome assembly GCA_029938985.1 of Bacteroidales bacterium. GTDB lineage: Bacteria > Bacteroidota > Bacteroidia > Bacteroidales > JAOZQN01 > JAOZQN01. The sequence goes on from JAOZTW010000214.1 coordinate 1,542, forward strand.
TGACAATTTGGATATAAGTCTTGAGCCAGAACCAGAGGAAATAGTATTTCCTGTTTCAAAAGCAGACATTACAGGAGATACATTTATGCTTAAATTTAATCTGTCGGAAAGCCAAGTTCTTAATGATACAGATGGAAAAGGTTGGTTTTTTGTATTTAAGGAACGTTTGGGACAAACGAAATTTGGAATTGATATTCCACCTGAAATACCAGTAAATGAACCAATTACTAATTGGCTTGATTTTAACTTGCTACATTTAGGAACAGTTGATGGTGAGTCTATTAAAAATAATGATATTTATTCTGAACGAATAGACAGCGATTTAATTGAATATGAATGGTTTAAAAACTCTTCAAATATGGCAAATATATTATTACAAACACCAATAATTATGGCGATTCATGCAAAAAATCTGGTGCAATTATAAATAATAAACTATCTATTAAAAATATAAATAAAACATAATGACTTTTAATAAAATACTAACATCTGGATATATTGCTCCCGAATTAAACTCTATTAGAACAGAATTGGAGAAAATGAACGACAATACACCGTTTTTGCTATTTCCTATGCAAGTGGAAACTCGTTACAAAACAATGGAACAACCATTAAACATGGAAGCAGACCCAGTTGATTTTTCCAATTTAATATGCAATATTTCAAAAATATGTTTATACAATCCAGAAGATGTAGATATAATAAATTTAATTGATTATCACAAGAAGCTGATAAAAGCCGCTAATAATTCTATTTTTTATTTAAACGAATCAATTGAACTTGTTAATAAATTAAATATTTTAAGTTACGGACAAGTAGAAAGATTAAAGGAAACTTATGCAGATATATTAGATAACATTAACTATTTTATTAACGTCTTAGCTGGATTTAAAGACTCAGCCAGAGAGATTGTAGCAATTCCTGCAATAAATGAAGCTACGCTTGAAGAGCTAACAACAGAAATTATTGTTTTAAGATATCCTATTTACGAAAAAAATAAAAAATTAAGAGCTTTAATAGATAATTGTGAAATAAAAATAATTACACAATTAGAAGAAGTCGATGAATTATGGGTTCGCTTTTTTCCTGATGATATTGCTGTAAATTCACACGAGACACTATTAACTCAAAAAGAGGTAGAAGCAGGAAAAAAATACTGGGAGCAAATTTGGCAGTCAAGAAGAGATAAAGAATTAGAACTTGGAGCATGGAGAGCAATTTCTGCAAGCTATGGTAAAGCAAGAGCAGCTTGGATTGTTAAAAACCTACTACCTATAAATATTACATCAAGACCAGTACATGTATCTAACAGTTTGTATATATCTTTCCAAAAAACAATTGATTTGTTTAAAGAATTTGATAATATTAGAATTTATGATAGAGACATTATTATTGCAAATAAAGAAAAAGACAAAGGGAGTAGAGATTCTAAAATTCCCACAAGCATATCGCTTTCAGATATGGAAAAAGAATCAATAATTTACAAACTAAAATTGTTAGAAGAAAGCCTACATCTTATTGAAAACATGCTTGACTTTGATTTTGAACTTGAATTTATTTACAATAAATATTTATCATATACCGAAGAAATAGAAAATAGAATTAATCAATTATTTGCCCAGATTACAATAATTGAATCTGTTACAAAAGAATCATTTACCAATAGAGACATATTTTATAAAGTATTTTTATCTATTCTTCATAGTATAAAAGAAAAAATAAGGTACTTAAAAATTATTGATAAAATAAACTATAATATAAAAATTGTATTTCCAATAATTGATAAAACAAAAGATAGTTCATGGGAGGATGCACCTATTTCCAGAGTTATGCCAGATAAATTTGTTGTAATGACAACAAAAATGAAGAATGGCAAAGAAATCATTTCAAATATTGTTGTTGGGAATGATATTCCCAACCCACTTATAATGGGTTTTGACCCAAATAGTGAAGAGACATCTGAGCCAGAAAACGATTTTGATTTAGGTTTAGATTCAAATCTAAAATGGTTAAGCAATTTTGAGAATTCAGTAAACGATGGAATGGGTGTTATTATTCCTTTAGAAAAAAATGATGACAATAATTTTAAAAAAGTTATTGTTCTTGGAGTAAAATCATCTTTATCATCAACCGAAGCAAAACTCGAAATTGAAAACCTATTCCAAAACCATTTATACCTCTCAAAAGGAATGAGTTTTTTACCAATAGGTACGCCAACAAACAACACTGAAGACAAACCAACAAAATTTAAGACCGTTGATTACGAACTACTTGTTTCATACATGTTGCAAGCAGAACTTCACGACGATACTGTTTTTAAAGGCGAACACACAGACGGTAAAAAATTATCAAAAGCACTTGGACTTGACAGTGATATTTTTAACCATATAGAAGGAAATAATAATTATGAAATAGATAATGCCTTGTCTATGAATAAAATAATGTTTTCAGGAACATTAAAACTTCAAATGGCTGAATTTTTTGATAAATTGTTCACCAAAGATACAATTGATAATACAAAAGAATTTGTTACAAACTATGTTTTAAGCAGAGGTTTTTTACCCTCTCTTAGAATAGGATCGCAACCTTATGGGATTTTACCGACAACAGCTTTTTCTTTATTTAAAACACTTTTTGATAATAAAGAAGCTACAAAGCACTTATCTAGTGAAGAGATTAAACAAATAAAATACTACGAGAGGTTAAAAGAGCTTCTGTTTTTTATTAGAAATTTATTTGAAGAACAAGGTAATAATAAAATATTACATTCTGATTCTGAGAATATAAGCAGTAAAGGAACTGATAATTATTTTCTTCAAATGCTAGGTTTACATGCCACATCTATTGAATATTTTAGTAGATATGGATTTAACTCTATTCCAATGGGCGTAGAAAACTTAGACAGGACAGAAACAGAGTTTGGACCTACACAATTTTACAATGATTTTAAATCCTTTATTGACACAGGAAGTTACGACGATGAAATTACTGATAATCAGGAGCGAGTAAATAAATCTCAAATATTTAAAATAAACTTTCTTGAAGATTTTCAGAAATTATATGGACCAGTTATTGATTTTGACAAAGATAATTTATCTGAAACAGAAACCCTAAAACCAAATATTACAAAAACATATATCGACTGGTTATTAAATGAAGAATTAGAAACCATTGTAAACGAAAATAACTTTGAAGATATGCCTTCTAAATCGCTGTTGTTTTTGATGTTAAGGCAAGCATTATTGCACGAAAATTTATATACAGCACTTGATATTCTTAAATACGAAGGAATTATAGACAATAATATAAGCAATAAAGTACATAACACTGAGCAACTAATTGAAGAAGAAACACCTGATTTAGATAAACTAAAATTTTCTAAGTGGGACTATTTGTTTACTCCATTACCAAAAATTATTAAACTCGGTTTTGTTGCAGACAAATTCCAAAATACAGGAAAAGAAACTTTTTACGAGTTCATGAGTACTAATGGATATACTATGGCTCAATATCTTTTTGATAGCCATGTGCATAGTAACTATCCGAATAAAAAAGAACACGCCGATTTTATAAAAAAACTAGCAAATTATAGATATACTATTAAAAATCTAAAAAATCTTCCAACTGAAAAATTATTTTTCTTACTAACCGAACATTTAGATATTTGTTCATATAGATTAGATGCTTGGCTTCTAGGTTTGGTAAACCATAGATTGACAAAACAAAGAGAGGAAAAATCAGCTGGAATAAATATTGGAGCTTTTGGCTGGATAGAAAATCTTGAAAGAAAAGAGACTTTAAAAACCGCCTCTTCAAAAAATATTCCTGATGAATTAAAATCTGACGACAATTCGATACCGTATATAGACCCAACAAATCTTGGTTTTATACACGCCCCTTCATTTACACATGCAATAACATCTGCAATCTTGAGAAATGGTTATAATGAATATACAGATAATGATAAAATATCAAGTAAAATGGCAGTAAACCTTAGCTCCGAACGTGTAAGAAGAGCTTTGAATGTTGTAGATGGAGTAAATAACGGACAAAGATTAGGAGAGTTATTAGGTTATCAATTTGAGAAAAATTTAATTGAAAAATATTCATTTCCCGAAATAATGACTAATATTATTAATTTAAGAGAAAAGTTTGTTTTTGAATATAATAATATTGATGACAATATGGAAATTCCAGAAAATCATATTATTAATGGTCTAGATTTTATTAATTTTGTTTTTAATTATATAGAAGAACAAACAGGCGATAACTTATTAGATAAAATAACAGACGATTATCCATACGAATTAGTAAAAGAATTGTTACCAACAAAAAACAGTTTAAAAAAAGCTTTTATAAAAGAAATTTTTAGATTGGCAGACACACTTGATGCTATTGGAGATTTATGTATGTCAGAAAGTATTTATCAGGTAACACAAGGTAATTATATACGTGCAGCATCAATTTTAACAAAAATGTCGGAGGGTAAGAACCCTGAAGAATTCCAAATACTTGCTACTCCTCGAACTGGAACAGTTGTCTCTCAAAAAGCACTACTCAATTTTAAACCAATAACTCTCGAAGATGCTTCAAGCGAAACTAATACTAATAATTGGAAAACAGAATTTACATCAAGGGCAATAGCCGAACCCACACTAAATAACTGGTTAGGAGAAGTATTACCTGCCCTCAATTTAATAAAAGTTCAATATTCAATCGGAAATTCCAGTGAGATTAATACCTTTGATTTTGATTTGCTTGGAATTCAAGTTATTGATTTATATTATTTAGTAAATGATGAAAATGGAAGTGAACTTATTAATTTTATGATAGAAGACTATTTAAGAAATAATAATAATGAAATAACAGACGATTTAGAAATAAAACTTGAATTTAAAGCAACAGGAATAATAGAAGAAAACGAATTTCTAACTTTATACGAAGTAATTCCACTAATTGAGAATATTAAAGAAATGATTTCCAAAACCAGAACCTTATCAAGAAAAAATCTGCTTTTGCCAAATCAAAACACTGACAACGAAGGGTATGACTTTGAAGACTTAATACAAAGATGTTCTCATATAACAGAAAATATTACAAATATTTTAAATGTTTTTTGTACTATTGATGAAATTGATAATAAAATTGTTATTGTTTATAATTTTGATGATTCGACAGACGAACCTTTAATCACTTTATTAAAATCTCTTTCCTTGTTTGGAGTTCCACAAACTTTCCCAAAATATGGAGATTTCAACATTGACAAATTACGAAACAAGGCTCACATTTCTTTAAACTCATTTATAAATAAATATAAACAATATCTAAAATACTTAGAACAAGACTCTGACACTTTAGAAGACCGTGAACGATTTGATTTATATGCCTCTGCAATAAAAGCAGTCTTTGGAGAAGAGTTTATATTTATTCCTCACTTTCATTTTAAAACCATTAGTAGTGAAGATGATATTTTTAAAGCTGTACAACAAAGAAAAAATCTTTTGTCTTCCAACAATTTTTTTGCCATAGATACTTGGCATCAGACTATTTCCAAAGTTAGAGAAAAGATGTCTTCCGTTGAGGCAGTTTCAATATTATCTGATGTTCTTACAACAGATTTCTTACAAACCGAACCAGTTCAATTACCATTTAATCCAAAAGATAAATGGGTGGGAACAGAATTTGAACCAATTAATTCAAAAATAGAAGACAAATTATCATTAGTCTTTCTTAATTTTAACAAATTTATCTCATCAACCGATCTTGAAATCGAATATTTTGCAAATAATAATTTTGCTGGCTTAGTAATAGACGAATGGACTGAAATTATTCCTGATAAAGAAGTAACAACTGGTGTGTCATTTCATTACGACCAACCAGAAGCAAGACCACCACAAAGTATTTTACTCGCAGTAACACCTGAACAAACAGGGAAATGGAATTTTGACCATTTAATACAAACAGTTGTTGATACTATGGAAATTGCCAAGTTAAGAGCTATTGAACCAGAACATATAGAAAACAAATTTGCCCAATTATTACCTGGAACACTCTCAGAAACACAAAGAGAAAATTCAGTTTCATTTAACTATCTTGCAAATAATATCGGAATACCTTTACCAGAAGATGCAGAAAATACAATTCCAATTTCGGAACTTTAAAATACAAACTAACTAATAAAAAATATATGGACGCTAAACAAGCACCCAGAATTTATAACTTTTTCAAAGCATGGAATCGCCTTGAGAGTAGAGCAAGAAAAACAGACTTTTCAAGAACACTAAAAGCAGAAGTGCACGATGCATTGTGGATGCTTACAAGACAATGGCAATTTGGCGAATTTAAAGGAGAAGACGCTGCATCTGCTATTAATGCAACAATGCAAATTCAAACTAATAAAATTTCTAGATTTAAAAACGGCGATAATCCTGCAGTAGCATACAACGATAATATACCTTTGGAAACCAGAGTTGAAAGACTTCCTATTATTTTTGATTATAAAACAAGAGTTAAAATAGGAAAATATTGGTTAAAACTTGTAGATTAC
>JAOZTW010000215.1 GCA_029938985.1 Bacteroidales bacterium
ATATTTTTGTAAATACTTGTTAATCATACCAACACTGTTTTGTAGGGACTATCGCATAGAGTATAATATTTATTGTCAGATGCACAAGACTCGTTTGTTTAAATTACTGTCGGTGTGGCTTTAAGCCACACCGACAGTAAACCGACAGTCTAACATTTTGTATTTGGCATTCAAATTATTAAAATTCTCATTTACAGAAGTAAACTCAAACTTTATGAATTTTGAAATCCTTTATTTTTTTTTGTTTCTCGCAGAACTCGAACATTCAATAAAAATGCAAATTTATATTTTAATAACTAAAATGCAAAAATAATATTGTTAATTAAAAAAAATATATTTCTTTTTTTATGAAATTTTTAAAAATATGTATCAAATAAGAAAAACATTACAATTATTAACTTTTAAATTATAAATTATGAAAAACCGAATTAGTAAAACATTGGTAATAAGCTCAATTGGTATAATTATAGTATTAATATCATTTAGCTTTATGAATAAATCAAATTATTTTGCAAAAACACCTCCAAGCGAAATTTTGAAAAATATTATTGAAAAATTTGAATCTTTTAGTCAAAAAACACAAGACGATAAAGTATATTTGCATTTTGACAAAACACTATACAAGCCAGGAGAAACCATTTGGTTCTCTGCTTATGTGAGAAAAGGTAAAGATTTAAAAAAATCGGAGAAGAGTGATATTGTTAATGTTGAACTTATTAGCCCGAAAGGAACAATTGTAAATACATTAAAAATAATAGTGAAAGATGGAGTTGCAAAAGGAGATTTTGCATTATCAGAAGAAGTGGCAGGTGGAATATATAAAATTAAAGCTTCTACTAATTGGCAAAAAAACTTTGAAAATGATTTTATTTTTGAAAAAGAAATTCAGGTTCAAAAATTTGTTTTACCTCGTTTGAAAATGAAACTTGATTTTATGAGAGATGCTTACGGAGCAAATGATAAAGTGGTGGCTGAATTGAATTTGAATACAAACGAAAATAAAGCTTTGTCAAATTATGAAGCAAATTTTGTTGCAAAACTTGAAGGAAACGAACTAACAAAAGGAAAATTTGAAACTGACGATAAAGGAACTGCTTTTATAAAATTTGAACTTCCAAATAATTTAAAATCAAACGATGGTTTGCTTAACGTAATGATTAGTTATGAAGGACAAACAGAATCTATTTCTCGTTCAATACCAATTGTATTAAATAATATTTCTTTGAGTTTTTTCCCCGAAGGTGGCGATATGATTAGTAGCTTGAACACAAATATCGCTTTTAGAGCATTAGACGAATTTGGCAAACCTGCTGATATTGTAGGAATTATTGTTGATAACTCTGATAATAAAATTGCTGATTTTAAAAGTTTTCACGACGGAATGGGTGGTTTTAATTTTACACCAAAAAAAGGAGAAAAATATCATGCAAAAATAACAAAACCTGAAGGAATTACAGAAAAATACGAACTTCCAAAAATTGGAAAATCTGGATTTGTAATGAATATTGATAATTTCAATAAAGATAAACTTTTGATAGAAATAAATTCTACAATAGATGATGAAATTTCGATAGTTGCTCAAGTTAGAGGGGAAATATATTATTCGGATTCGCATAAAACCAAAATTGGAGAAAATGAAATTTCTTTTTCTACAAAAAAATTCCCTGTTGGTGTAACACAAGTAACTCTTTTTGATAGCAAAGGAATTGCAAGAGCCGAAAGACTTGTTTTTGTAAACAAAGACAAACAATTGAATATTAAAATTAAAACAAATAAAGAAAAATATTTGCCTCGAGAGAAAGTAAAAATGACTATTAGCTTACAAGACGAGAACGGTAATTCGGTTGCAGGAAATTTATCTGTTGCAGTTGTTGACGACCAGCTTCTTTCTTTTGCTGATGATAAATCTGGAAATATTTTATCAAAATTATTATTGGAAAGCGATGTAGATATTCAAGTTGATGAACCTGCTTTTTATTTTGATAAAGAAGAAGCAGACGCAGACCAAGCTCTTGATTACCTGCTAATGACAGCTGGCTGGAGACGTTACACTTGGAAGCAAGTTATGGATAACAACGAGCCAGTAATTTCATTTTTGCCAGAACAAACAGTAGTTGGAGGACATGTTTATGATGCTTATACTTACGAAATTATTAAAAATGCAAAAATTGAAATTGGCGATTCAAAAGAATATTATTATACTGATAAAGAAGGAAAATTTGAAATTAGAGGGATTGATTTTGCGGATTATAATTATCTTAAAATAAGTGCTAAAAAATATAATGAGCAAGTTCAATATCTTTATACTTACAATAGTAATTATTCATTTTATATTTATAACAATTATCAAATAAGAAAACAAGAAAATAAAAATTGGAAAAAAGCAAGAAATGCTGTTGCTGTTGAAGATGATTTGAATTTTATGATTGAAGAAAATGAAATGATAAAGGAAGATGCTGTAAATGAGGTTGTTGTTGTGGCATTAGGTATATTACGCGAAGAGGTAAAGCTTCCTGTTGATGCAATTGTAGATGAAAAAAAACCTATTATTGATATTCCTGATGTTGATAATGGAATTGAAGGACCTGATGCTAATTTTGACATGGAAATGGGCGAAGAATTCATAATGGAAGATATGAGATTAAAAGATGAACTTTTATGGGAAATAGACAAAAACACTTATTATAGAGCAAAAGAATTTCCATCGCCAGAGTATAATAAAAATGATAAAGTAGATGTTAGAACAGACTTTCGTTCAACTATTTACTGGAATGGAAATGTGGAATTTGATAAAAATGGAAAAGCTGAAATTGTGTTTTATAATTCAGATGCAATAAGCTCTTTTAAAGTTGTAACAGAGGGAATTAGTGATAATGGTTCTGTTGGACGTTCCGAACAAGTATTTTTCACTCAACTACCTTTTGCAATGAGTACTAAGCTACCTGTTGAGGTTGTAACCGAAGATATTGTATCAATTCCTTTGACTTTAAAAAATACTACGAAAAAAGATATTGAAGGAAAACTAAATTTAGAAGCTCCTGCTGGTTTTGAATTAATGAGTCAATTAAATTATAATCAAATTATAAAAGCCGAAGAGACGAGAACTTTATATTTAAAATACAAAGTAAACAGTGGCAATGGAGAAAGCGATTTTAAAATTTCGTTCAAAGCATCTGGTTTAAATGATGCTTTTACACAAAAAATAAAAGTGGTTTCAAAAGGATTTCCTGTGCTTGCATCGTTTTCGGGGCAAGCTAAAGAAGCAAGTTATAAAGTTAATTTGCAAAATGTAGTAGACGGTTCTATTACTGCACAAGTAATTGCATATCCGTCTGTTGTGAGCGATTTAATGCAAGGTGTAGCATCTATTTTGAGAGAACCTTGTGGCTGTTTTGAGCAAACATCAATGACAAGTTATCCTAATTTAATGGTTATGGATTACTTAAAAACCACAGATTGTGAAGATGAAAAATTGATGGCAAATGCAGAAGACTTATTAGACAGAGGTTATGCAAAACTTACAAGTTACGAAACTCCCGAAAAAGGTTACGAATGGTTTGGTGGAGCTCCTGGTCATGAATCATTATCAGCTTATGGTTTAATGCAATTTAATGATATGCTTGGAGTGTATGATGGCGTTGATAAAGAAATGATTGACCGAACTGCGAACTGGTTAATGAGTAGAAAAGATGGCAAGGGTGGATTTTTACGTAACGGCAGAGCATTAGACAGCTATGGCGGTGCAGACCAAGAAATTACAAATGCTTATATTGTTTGGGCTTTATCAGAAGCAGGTTATACAGATATTGAAAAAGAAGTTGAAACATCTTATGATATTGCAGTAAAAAGTAAAGATCCTTATTTAATGGGGCTTATGGCAAATACAATGTTTAATTTGAAAGATAACAAAAAAGCGGAAAGCTTGATGACAAGCTTGTATAAAATGCAAGATAAAAACGGAAGTTGGACTGGTGTAAAACATTCTATTACCAGAAGTTCTGGTGTTTCACTTTCCATAGAAACTACTTCAATTGTTACTATGGCTATGATAAAATCAAAATCTCCTAAAAATAATTCCATTCAAAAATCTATTAAATATTTAATGGAATCGAGAAATGGATATGGAACTTTTGGAAATACTCAGGGTACAATTTTAGCACTTAAAGCATTGACTGCTTTTGCTAAATTCTCTAAAAAAACCGATGAAAGTGGTACTATTGAAATTTATGTGGACAAAGTAAAAGTTGCTGAATACTCGTATGAAAAAGGTGAAAATAAAGCAATAGAAATTACTGGTTTGGAAGAATATATTACAGAAGGAAAACATAAAATAGATGTAAAATATGTTGGAGCAAAAAACCCTCTCCCCTACTCTATTGCTGTTCAATGGAATACTACGTTACCAAATAGTTCGCCAGAATGTGTGATTGATTTTGATTGTAAACTGGCAACAAATAAAGCCAAAGTTGGAGAAAATGTTAGATTGTCGGTAAATTTGACTAACAAAACAGCCGAAGGACAACCTATGACTGTTGCAATTATTGGAATACCAGCTGGTTTAACAGCTCAACCATGGCAACTAAAAGAACTACAAGAAAAACAAGTTGTGGATTATTACGAAACTTCTGGAAATAATATTATTTTGTATTACAGAGATCTAGCACCTTCAGAAGTTCATACAATAAACCTTGATTTAAAAGCTGAACTACCAGGAATTTATGACGCTCCTGCTTCATCAGCATACCTATATTATACCAACGAATTTAAAGTATGGAAAGCTCTTGATATTATTGAAATAAAAAAATAATAAATTAAGAATTAGGAATTAAGAATTAGGAATTCTTAATTCCTAATTCTTAATTGCCATTTACGGCGTTGTGTCTTAGTAATTTAAAATATTTGTTTGCATAGTTCTACTGTCAAGCAAAAATAATTTTTCCGACAAAACACCGTCCATATTCAGTAATATTTTTATAACTTCATTGGCTTGTATTGAGCCAATTATTCCAGGTAACACACCTAACACTCCTAATCTGCTTTTTTCGTTTTCATCAATCTCGGGTTGTTCTGTAAAAAGCTGTTTGTACGATTTTCCATTTTTATAATTAAAAACAGAAACTTGTCCCGTAAATTTTGATATTGAACCATAAACCATTGGTATAGATAGAGTTTTAGATATTATATCAATAATATATCTACTTTCATAATTATCTGTACAATCAACTATTATTTGGTAGTCATCAATAATTGATTTGTAATTATCAGTACTAATTCGAGTTACATAAGTTTTTATTTCTATTAACGGATTTATAGCTTGCAATCTGTTTTTTGCTATTTCAATTTTAAATTTTCCTAAATCGTTAGTAGTATATAAAACCTGTCTTTGTAGGTTACTCAAACTCACAATATCATCATCTACAATTCCAATTTTTCCCACTCCAGCAGCACAAAGATAAGTTAACACAGGAGAACCTAATCCGCCTGCTCCAACCACTAATACTTTGGAATTATGTAGTTTTACCTGTCCATCTTCTTTTATTTCTGGTAAAATTATATGTCTATTATATCGTTCTTTAAATTCGTTGTTCATTAATATCTTTATTTAGTTATTAGTGGTTTGTTATTAAATACAATGGAAATTCGGCGTTTTTCACGAGTGTCAAACTCAAGGCTTTTTTGAAATATTAGAATTAAAGTTTACTTTTGTAAATGAGCATTTTAAAATTTCAACAGTAACGAAGAAATTGATACTCATGAAAAACGCCAATTAGTGAATAAATATGTAACAAAACAGGGGTAATAATATTATGAGGTTGTAGGTTTTTAAAGTGTAAACCAATTCTTAATTCCTAATTATTTGCAGGCTTGTGTCCCAATCTTTCCAAACGGTTTGGTAACCTTTTGAGCGAATAAGTTCCGATATTTCTTTTGCTGTTCTGTTATCGTTTACCGAAAATTGTTCTAAATCTTTGTTTTCCAAAGGGTTTGCATAACCTCCAGGATTGGTTCTTGATTCGGCACTCATTGAAGTAACACCAAGTTGTAACATATTGTCTCTAAAATTTTTACTCTCTCGTGTGGATAAAGCCAATTCAACATTTTCGTCAAACAAGCGATAAGCAAAAATTAGTTGTGCCAAATCTTTATCGGTCATAACTTGGTTTGGCTCAAATGTTCCAGTATGTGGGCGTAGTCTTGGAAATGAAACAGAATATTTTGTCTTCCAGAATTTTTTTTGAAGATATTTAAAATGTAGAGCAGTAAATAAACTATCTGTACGCCAATCTTCTAAGCCTGCCAAAATTCCAAGTCCTATTTTATGAACTCCAGCACGTCCTAATTTTTCGTAAGTGTCAATTCTGTTTTCAAACGAGGCTTTGTTACCTTTTAAATGATATTTTGAATATTTATTAATATTATAAGTCTCTTGATACAAATAAACTGTATTTAAACCAAAATCAATCAGTTGTTTATATTCATTTTCTAGCAAAGGCTGTACTTCTATAGAAATAAGGGAAATGTGATTTTGTATTATTTCAAATACTTGTTTAAAATAACCAATTCCAGCTTTTACATCAGCCTCACCAGTAACCAAAAGGAGGTGTTCAAAACCGAGTTTTTTTATTGCTTTTACCTCGTCTTCAATTTCTTTGTAGCTCAAAACTTTTCTTTTAATTTTGTTACTAGAACTAAAACCACAGTAAACACAATTATTTTCACAAAAATTTGACAAATACAGAGGAACATACAATTGAATTGTTTTTCCAAAACGTTTTTGGGTTAACGCCTTACTTTTATTCGCCATTTGTTCAATATAAGGTTGTGCGGCAGGCGAAATTAACGACATAAAACCGTCAATATCAATTATATTAGAGTTTAATGCTTTTATAACATCACTGCTCGTTTTGTTATATATTGATTTACTTAGCGTGTCCCAGTTGTTGTTTTTTATTAAATCTATAAACATTTGTAAATAAATAGTTTTATGAATGTATCAAAAGAAAAATAGACGTTTTTCACGAGAGTTAAGTTCAAGGCTTTTTCTAAATATTAGAATTAAAGTTTCATTTTGTAAATATGCCTTAATATTTCAAAAGTAACAAAGAAATTGATACTTGAGAAAAACGCCAAAAAATATTAGTATTGAAACAAGTCCAGTTTTACATTAAAAAAGAAGTTAAAGGACTGCTTGCATTTGCTGTAGCCGATTTTTCTGCCAGTTTTGCTTCAAAAGCAATTCTGCCTGCCTGCACCGCAAGTTTAAACGCTTTTCCCATTTCAATAGGATTTGGAGAAACAGCAATTGCAGTATTTACAAGCACTGCATCTGCTCCCATTTCCATAGCTTCGGCAGCATGAGATGGTGCTCCTATTCCTGCGTCAACTATCACAGGTATATTAGATTGCTCAATAATTATTCTTATCATGGCTTTTGTTTGCAAACCAAAATTACTACCAATTGGCGACCCCAAAGGCATTACCGTTGCTGTTCCTACTTCTTCTAATTTTTTGCATAAAACAGGATCTGCCTGTACATAAGGCAAAACAATAAACCCTTTTTTCACCAATTCAGTTGCTGCTTTCAGTGTTTCTTCTCCGTCGGGAAGCAAATAACGTGGGTCGGGATGAATTTCTAATTTCAACCAATTGGTTTGCAAAGCTTCTCGTGCTAATTCGGCAGCAAAAATGGCTTCTTTTGCGTTTCGCACTCCCGATGTGTTGGGTAATAATTTAAAACCTGCTTCTTGTAAATATGGTAAAATATCATCTTTTTGATTTTGCAAATCAACTCTTCGCAATGCCATAGTAACCAGTTCGGTTTCGGAGGCTAACAAAGCGTTTTTCATTAACTCACCAGACGAAAATTTACCTGTTCCAGTAAAAAGACGAGAGTTAAATAAGCTATTATGTATTTTTAATGGTTTCATTGTTTTTATTTTTATAAATAACTGATATTTTAGGGATTGTTAAATTATAAGTCTCTGGTTTGTATAGATTGGTTTATTCTTTTACAACTTAAAAAAATTATTAATAACTAAAGTTTTTGCTTTCATTTTATATTGATTATCAATAATATATAAAA
>JAOZTW010000833.1 GCA_029938985.1 Bacteroidales bacterium
TTCAGAAACTTCGCAAGCTACGTTCCTGAATTAAATTGACGACACAAAGCCCGACATCTATCAGTCTTTTGACAAGGTCGTTAGATGAAATTAAAGAGAAAGTAGAAATTAACAAAAATGTAATTTCAAAATTACAAACACAAAATGATAGTCTAAAAAAAGCTCTTAAAACAAATGTTGTAAGTCCATTTGTCTCTAACCCAAAAAATGAAGAAGATAGCATAATTTTTATTACACAACAATATCTGTCTGCGAGTAGCTGGCAAAAAAGAAAGTCACATATATTAAGCCCAGATAAAAATTCTGCACAGATGAAAGATTATTACTCATCAAGCTACAAACCCAGAAAAGTTGAAAAAGAAAAAATTGTAATACAAGGCAAGAATTTTAAAGTAGGAGATGAATTTACTGTATTTGTCGGAAAAAGAACAGAATATTACTTTGTTAAAACAAAACAAGGATATAAAATAGATTGGCTTGCTTCGGTTGGATACAATGAAATGTCCATGAAAACATTTAAAGTCTCAATGTCTAAAACGCCCACAAAATTTCGAGTAATTGCAGAAATATCTAATTATTACAACTACAATTATATCAATGCACAGAATTCGCATTGGAGTATTAAAGTTGATGATGGCAGAAATTCGAGATTATCTTGCTTTGTTTCCAAAACTTCAAAAACAGGAAAAGAAATATATGAAATCCTAAAAGACGGGAAAAAGCACATAATTATTGTTGAATTAAAAAGTGACAATAGAGACGACAAATCTGGCAATATAGCTGTTATAACAAAATTAATTAAATCAAATTGGAGAACAAACTAAAATAAAAAACATGAATAAAGAAATTATTAAACTTGTAGATATGGCACTTGACGATGGAGTGCTTACAGAAAAAGAACGAGAAATATTATTGCGTAAAGCAGTAAATATGGGGTTAGATATAGACGAATTTGAAATGTATTTGGAAAATCGTCTTGGAAAAATGAACCAAGTTCAACAAAAAGAACAGGAGGTTTCAGATAGAGCAGATAATATTACTAAAATTTTTGCAATAGAAAAACGTCAAAAAGAAAGAAAATCGGAAGAAAATAAACAGAGACAAAAGGAAAATGCAGAATTAAAAGAAATACTTGAAGTTCAAATACCTGGGTCATTAGAATTGAGAGAATGGTGGAATGACTTGTATAAAGAAGAGAAAAAGAATTTAAGACAAGCAATTGACGCTCCAACTGGTTTATTAGGCGGATTTAAGCCAGATGAAAACCAATTAACTGAAATGTATTTCGTTGAGACATCGGAATACAATCAAAAGGAGCATGATAAAAGAAGAAAACAAATAGAGAAAGAACGGAAACAGAGAAAAAAAAGAAGAACAAGAACAATTTGAGATTGAACAAGCCGAAATTAATAAATTACGTTCTTCATTGACAAAAACAGAATTAAAGAAATTAAATAAAAAAAATGGAGTTTTTGGAAAATTAAAATCTTTTTTTAAGTAAACACCAGTTAAACTAAATCATAAAAAGTGTTACCTTTGTTAAAAAACAAAATTATGTTACAGACACATTCATTTACACAAAATTATTCATGGTTTTTCAAAAATATGAATAGAAGAACGAAAATAGAACTAATAAACTGGCTTTCAAGTTCACTCCTTGAAAAAGAAGAAAAAGAAACAGATGACTTTTTTGACTGTTTTGGTGCATTTATTTCTGATAAATCAGCAGAACAACAAGTTGAAGAGATAAGAAAATCACGTTATTTTACAGATAAAAATATTGAATTATGATAAATTATCTACTTGATACAGATATGTGTATTTTTTTTATCAATGGAAAGTTCGGACTAAAAGAAAAATTGCAAGCAGTTGGTAAACAAAGACTTTTTATTTCAGAGATTACAATTGCAGAGCTTAAATTTGGAGCAGAAAACAGTCAGAAAGTAGAATATAATAGAAAAACTGTTGAAAAGTTTGTAAAAGCATCACAGGTAATTCCAATTGCTGGGAGTATTGATATTTATGCAAAAGAAAAAGCAAGGTTGAGAAAACAAGGCACTCCGATTGATGATTTTGATTTATTGATAGGAGCAACTGCAATTTCTAATGAAATGACACTTTTAACAAGAAATGAAAAGCATTTCAAACGTATAAAAAATTTAACATACGAAAACTGGATTGACAATTAAGTGTATAATCGAATAGGCGGCTGTCTACCACTATGGTATTCAGTACACCTCTCACACCACCAAGCGTA
>JAOZTW010000216.1 GCA_029938985.1 Bacteroidales bacterium
ATTCAAAAATATTGAATATTAATTAACAACTCTAACAATATGTTTTACGTAATCGGAATAAAATCCATTATTATAATATCTGCAAAAATATGTTTTGTATCCCGTTTCATCACCAACATTAAGGGATATTCCAAAACGATTACTTGTACCAATTTTTTCATATTCGGAGTTATACCAAACGTATTTACGAAATTCATTTCCTCGTGGCAATTGCCCATCATAGTATATTTCCAAACTAAAAATAGAGTTCCTTCTTACTTGTTCTGGTCCAATTATTTTAAATTCCTCAAATTCTTCATATTCCACATTGTTATATTCAGTAGTCTTAACTATAACATTATCATTGTTTTGAATATTTATGTTTCTCCCAAAATTGTCGTATCTATAAAATACAGTATTTCCGTTTACATCTGTTTGTGATGTAATACCTATTAGCTGTTTGTAGGTTGAGCTTGTCATATATGCGTTGGCTGGATATAATCTTGGGTCGAAAAAATAAACAGGATTGTTAGACGTGCTACATAACGAAATTGTAAAGTTGTGATCATTATTATTTTGGCTCATATCTGCTTCTATTTCAATATATTGCCATTCATCGCTTGCATTAATTTGTTTGTTTTCCAAGTCTCCCTTATAATCTACTGTTAATAAAGCCTCTCCTTCTGGTGCTAATACTTTTACTGATACAATATATTTTTGGTCTTGATTTATATCTTGTGCATCAATTGTTTTGTTTAACACTGATTTGTTCAATTGTAATATTGTCATGTCAGGATTATTGCTATGTTCTACCAATTGGAAACCTTCACGGCCTTCCATCCACCAGTCTTTGTTAATTTGTTGTGATGCAAAATCGTAGTTAAACACTTCGTTTGCTTGTGCGTTCACTACTGTTGCTATTGGTATTTTGTTGTTGTGTCCCATAACCATAGAATTATTTATTTCCTCAATACCATGTGCTTGTAACAAATTAGTTTCATCATCGTATTTGTCAAAGTAGTTTGTTATTTTCCATTTGTTTGTTTCCCATGTTTTTATTTTTGATGGTACTATTAATTTTTTGTTTTCTTCGGTTTCATGAATTTTAAATTCTGTAAATGTTCCAGCAATTTGAACATCGTTTTTATATATTTCCTTTTTATAAACAGTAGATAAAATATTTTTTTCTATCAATTTTGTTTTATAATATAGATATTCGTAATCTTCGGTGTAATATAGTTTTGTTTTAATTATATCGTTGGTGCTATTTTTTTGAGTAATTTCACTAAGTCTGTTGTTATCGTTGTAGTAGTAGTCTGTTACAGATTGTAAGGAGTCGCCTTCGTTATCATAACTTGTAGAAACTGTTTTTGAAAGAAAATTTTTATAAGCACAAATTACATAAGGTGCATGAAAAAAACCGTCATCAAAATTCGTATGTAATTTATATCCTTTGACCCAAGAATTCCAATAATCGTTTTTATAATAAGTGTTTTCTTGTTTTGAAATAAGTTTATTTTTATTATCATAAACATTTTTCTGCAATAGATTACCATTTAGTTTTTTCCTTAATATATAGATAGGAATGGGAAAATCAACAGGTAATAATTGTGGTGGTTTTATGGAAAAACTACGTTCAATTCGTCCATTTTTTCCATTGTCAGCTTCATTATTTTTGCCACCTACATATTCTGTTATTTTACTATAAACAACATAAGATTGTTCAAAACCGTAATTATTAGAATTATAATACTTATAATACGAAAAACTATATTCTAATATTGGATAACTTGTTAACCTACCGCTTGATTTTCCGTTGTCTTGCAAATAATCAAATTCAACAACCGAGCTATCGTTTATATTATTAAATGTAGTTATTTTCTTCACTCTACTTCCTGGTCCAATTACTGG
This sequence comes from Bacteroidales bacterium, assembly GCA_029938985.1. Classification (GTDB taxonomy): domain Bacteria; phylum Bacteroidota; class Bacteroidia; order Bacteroidales; family JAOZQN01; genus JAOZQN01. Next base: position 1,891 of record JAOZTW010000216.1, read on the forward strand.
TACATCTGTATTTATACCAAAATCAATTAGTACTTCATTCCATTGTTGGTAATACCAGTCCTTATTTGGGTCTGTTTCTAAATAATATGAATTTGCTTCGTATTCGTATTTGGTGTAAGCACCAGTTGGATATTGCACTTCGGTCAACATTCCAATTTTGGAGTTTTCATTTGGTAGCCTGCACTCTACATATCCATAAGAAAAACCAGAACCCGATGTTTGTAAATTTTGAAAATTCCAAAAATCAAAAACATCAAATCTACTAAAAATTTCACATAATAAATATGGTTTGTAATAATTAAATTTATAAGGAGGTAATTTCTCGCCCATATTGTTTTCTTGTTGTATTTTATTCAACAAAATGCGATTGTTATCAGTAACATAGTACGAAAACTTGTATTTACTAATAGTATCATTGTCTGTGTTTTTAATATTTATTTCAGATAAAACTTGGTCAATTCTAGTACAATCTTCCTCATAAGTTGGCCAAGTAATCTCTCCATAAATTGAGTATGGAATAGTATATTCTGGACTTAAGTCTGCTATATTAGAAATAGTAAAATCAATTACTTCGTTATTTGTTTCAATTGTTTCGATTTTAATATTATCAGAAGCAAAATCTTGTAAAGTTACTGATTTGTTTACAGTACCAACATTATATGTTAATTCTGAACGTCCTAAACGATGATTACCATAACACATGAAAAGAACATCTTCATTATCTATCCAATATTCAGAATAATTAATTTTTATTGAGTCTGTATTATTTGCAGATTCTATTTTTGTTAGCAACCAAAAAAAAGTATCAGACATTCTGGGATGAGCTTCTTCTCCAATGTCATAAGAATAATAGCTATACGAGTTAATTCTATAAAAATAATATTTATTGCCATTCTCTAAAGTTATTTTAATACCTGTTTTCATATAATCATAAGATGTTGCATTTTCAATTTTTTCAATTTTTATATTTGATTGTTCTGTTGTTACAAATTCTCCGTCTTTGCCAATTGAGAAAGAATTTGAATATCCAGGAATATTGATTATATACAAATCGGGTTCTGCATCTTCATAACCATTTACAATTCTGTTTAAAATATCATTACTTGTATTTTCATCAATTTGATAAGCTACGCTTTTTTTAAAAAAATCGTTTTTACCTCTCACTACTTGCGAAATTGAGCCACCTGCTACAAGCCTCCAACTAAGTCCTACTTCCGATGGAGTTTCGTTTACCCTCACTCCTTTGGTAGAATATTGCAGATATACAGGCAGACTAAGATTACCACTTGTGGCAGTATATATAGGTACTGATAATGAAGGAGCACCTGTAGAATAGTTTACCTTTAAATTACCTACTTGATTAGGTATTGGAAAACTTGGCGAATCTTCTTTATTCTTCAGAAATGGACTTTGTGCAAAAGTAAATGCAGATATTAATATTACGAGTATTGTGGTTAAAGCTATTTTTTTCATTTTAATAAATTATTGAATAATTATTTTTTGAGTTGTTTTAATATTTTTGTAAGTAATAGTTGCTAAGTACAATCCTTTGTAATCAATTTTTATTTTAATTGGAGTTTTGTAACTATCAATAGTTTGTTGGTGGATTAACTTGCCTTCTTCGTTTGTTATTTCCAATAAAATTGTTTCTTTCAAAAAATTGTTAGGCAAACTAATAATAAACATACCAGCACTTGGGTTTGGATATATCTGTATTTCAACGCTGTTTATATTAATAGTTTCTTCATTGTTTTCCAATTGCATGTTTTTTGCAGTTTGGGTGTTGTAGGTATCAGCCTCTGTTACATCTATGTTGTTTAATACAATATTGTTGTTTATATAAGCATTATTATCAGCACCTTGGTTATTGTTGGTAGTATAATTAGTATTATTTACTCCTTGTTGGTTTGAATATGCTGGTGGTTCAACATAAATTGCTACTTGCTCTGTTGCTGTACAAATATTCTGATATGTAGCTATTAGGGTATAAATATTTTCGTAGTCCTGTATAGTATCAATTGCAATAGTTATAGTTTGAGTAGTAGCTCGTGTGTTCCACAAATATTGGTCAAAAACACCTCCGTCAAGTTCTATTATTTCGCCTGGCACAACAAATTGGTCTGCACCCAACATTATTTCTGGCATTTGCAAAACAGGAATAAATATGGAATCGCTTTGTATTAAACAATTGTGCTGATCCACCGCTTGCACATAATAATAAGCAGAATCATAAATATTAATATTTCGCCATGTTTTGTTATTGTTCCATTTATAATTTCTAAAACCTTCTGTAGCATACAGTTGTCCTTGATTACAAAATATAGTATCGCTTGGAGTGAAAGAAATTATTTCTGCCATGTCGCAGTCAAAAAAACGTGCTACAAATAAATCTTCGGGATTTGCATTTGTTATCGAATCTGTTATAATAGAATCTGTTTCAAAAGCAAAATTATTGTTAAAACTACCAATTAGATATAAGTAATCCGACTGGTCGCTTAATAGAGTATTACAGTAGTCTCTTTGATTTCCACCAGATTGACTAATCCATTCAAAATTTCCGTCTTGCGAATATTTGGCAATAAACATATCGCTTAACATATCTTTTGATTTTATTCTCTGTCCGTTTTTTTTAATAACATCTCTAAATGTTCCTGCTACATACAAATTATTATTATTGTTTATTAGCAACTCATAGCCATAATCGTTCGAGACACCTCCAAAATTATCTGCCCATATTAGTTTACCAATACTATCGTATTTTGCAACAAAAACATCAAATATACCATTTGAACACAATGAGTCTTGAAAATCAAAATATATTTTATTGTTAAAATGACCAGAAATATATGTATTATTTTGTTGGTCTAATTCAATAGTACTTACATTATTACTATAAAATCCAGCAGCATGTGCTGCCCATTCTATATCCCAGTTAGTATCTATTTTAATTGTTAAAATATCATTTCCTCCGTAGGAATAATATGTAGTGTCTAAAATAGAAATTTCGTTTTCAAAGTTGCTCGTCAGGTAAAACTTGTTGTTCTGTATTTTTATATCTGCCAATTTATCGTTGCCTGTTCCTCCCAAAACAAAATAATCTAACATGTTAAATTGTTGGTCATATTTAATAATAAAAACATCTGATTTACCATTTGAAAGTATAGTATCTTGTTCAAATATAGCAGCTTGTTGAAAACTACTTGCAAAATAAACATTGTTTTGTTGGTCTGCAACAAGCAATCTTTTATTAGCACCACAATGTATTGAAATTTGTTTGTAGTCTAAAATTTGACCATCTACGTCTAATTTCAAAATAAAATTATCAATAAAACCTTTTGCTTCAATTGTATCGTTGTCAAAAACAATATTATCTGAAAAGCAACCAGTTAGAAATATATTGTTGTCTTCTGCAATTGAAATAGAACTTGGTGTGTCATAGTCGTTGCCAGCAATTGTTTTTAACCAAATAATATTTCCTATACTATCATATTTTGCTACAAAAATATCTCTGTAGCTATTAGCAACAAGAGAATCATTTCCAAAATATGCTACTCCAGAAAAACCGCCAGTAACATACAAGTTTTTATTGGTATCCAGTACCATATCTGTGGCTAAATCCCAGCTACTACCACCAGCATAACTAACCCAATCGAATGCAAAATGCTGAGAAAATGTGTTTATACTAGTATAAACAAGCAAAAATGCTGTTATAAAAATTTTAAAAAATGTTGTTTTTTTCATCGTATTATTTTATTTATATTTTTGCAAATATAGTTTTTTATTTTTTATCAAAGATAACATTTGTCATGTTTTGAAAAATAAATTATTTTTACAATATAATTATAAATTTATTATCATCTGAAATTTAGTAACATATATCATGTTAATTTTAGATTCAAATTTAGGAGTAAAAAAATGTATTTTTATTGTTACTATATGTTAATGCAGTAATAAATAAGGCTACCCACCTAAGGTTGGATAATGATAATTATCAACGACTTTTCGTGGCAAGCGTGAACACTTGCCGCATAGTCATTTATGCGTAAAGCGTCCACGCTTTACACGTAAAATTGGCTGATAATCAAACGAGTAAAGCGTGGACGCTTTACGCATAAAAGATTGTATTTTATTTAAAATAAATAAATTAGGTTTAAGTAAAGACATCACAATATTTGACTATAAACCGTTGTTAAATAAAATTTATTTATCGTCTTAATTTTCATATACCTTTGGTTTGCAAATATAAAGCTGTAATTGTGGTACAGGAACTGGTAGTAGGCATCAGCGGGAGAGAACTCTGTAGCACAATACCAGCCACCACTGTTGCTAATACTGGAGAACAACCCATTACTTTTACGGTAACCACCTGGAAGGGCTGAAAATCCAGTTTCATTAGTGGCTCCAGTGTTTGGGTCACTCCACGCTGTGCCTGTTTTTTTTAATTTGCCTCCAGCAACGCTTGTACCACCCAAATAATCAATTAATTTGTCCACTCTGCATTGCTTGGTAAATGCCAACCTGTTAGACACACACCTTGTGTTCCGCTTGGGTTGGTTGTGCTACTTTCCAAACCACCCATCGCTGCCGTCCAATTGTATAATACTCCATAAGTACTAAAAAGTCGGGAAAACTTTATTGGTATATTTATCTGTTTGATTTTTTATGTCAATTTTTTATGCAAAATATGTTGTAGAGACAAGGCATGCCTTGTCCCTACGGCAAATTGTATGTTTTTTAATATTGCAGAAAAGTTTTCCCGACTTATCAGGAATTAGCTGTTTTAATGTTCATGTTTTTTAAAATTTAAGTTCTGTATTATTTAAAATATTATTCATATCGCAATGCTTCTATAGGGTCTAATTTAGAAGCTTTTAGAGCAGGATAAATCCCCGAAATTATTCCAACAACAAAACAAACCACCACACCAGTAATAATCCAAACCCAAGGTATAATAAAATTAGTACCAATTAATGAGGCTACTAAATTGCCTATTAAAATTCCAAAAATAATACCAACAACACCACCAAGTTGCCCTATTGCAATGGATTCGAACAAAAATTGTTGCATAATAATTTTAGAAGACGCACCTATTGCTTTTCGTGTTCCAATTTCTCTGGTACGTTCTGAAACGGCAACTAACATTATGTTCATCAAGCCAATAGCGGCACCAAGCAATGTAATAATACCAATTATTGTGGCTGCAAAAGTGATGTTTTTTATGTTATCTAATAAAATGTTGGCAAGATTATCACTTTTTGATATATTAAAATCCGTAGGATCTGTTGTTTTTAATTTTCTAATAATTCTAAAATGACCTTCTGCTTCGCTAATAGCAAAATCAAGAAGTTGCTGCTTGTTGGGTTGCACATTTATATCAAAAGACATTTTGGGACGAGAAAAATATTGACGAACATTTGTAATTGGCAACACACAAATTTCATCGTCTCTATTTCCCAAACTTGAACCCTTTTCTTTTAAAACTCCAATTACTTTGTATTTGCTGGTAGAAATAGTAATAAATTTATTAATTGGTTCGGTCTCTCCAAAAATAGTTTTTGCAATGGAACTGCCAAGTATCACAACATTTCTACTTTGTTCAATTTCAATAGCAGTAAAATTTCTGCCATTTTCAAGTTCTCTTCCCGATGTAAAAAGTAGATTTTCGCAACCTCCAATCACACTTATATTAGGATTAGATTCCTTTTTTTTATATTTAAGAGTAGCACTTCCGCTGGCAAACGAAGACAACGAAACAACAACAGGAAATTCAAAGCTTTCTTTAAATTTAATTGCCTGTTTGTAAGATATATAAGTTTGAGTTTTTGTTTTTATTCTATTTTTTCCAATATGCACAGTCATTCCTCTACTCTGAATAGTAAAAGTATTAGCCCCCATACGTGTAAACTCATTACTTATAGATGTTTCAATAGCATCAATTGCTGTTAATATCCCGATTAAAGCAGTTATTCCTATTGAGATAATAGAAATAGTAAGAGCAGTTCGTAAAATATTAGATTTTATTGAATGTAATGATATTTTGATATTTTCTAAAAGAAGATGAAAATTCATATTGTTATTAACGATTTTTTAAATTATGGACACTTTTCACGAGTGTCAAGTTTGAGGCTTTTTTGAAATATTATAATTAAAGTTTACCTTTGTAAATGAGCATTTTAAT